>CASFSC010000019.1 GCA_949296995.1 uncultured Alistipes sp.
CACAGTTGACCGACCTCTTCGCCGACAATAATCCACTGACTCATATAGCGGACTTCGATTTCGAGAAACTTCCTGCACTCAAAATGTTCAACTTGGCAAACAGTCAGGCAGACTCTTTCTCTCCGGCAAGTACCTCCATAGTGACCTTGGTCATTTCCGGAAACAATAATCTCCAAAACATCGATTTATCGAACTGTGAAATGTTATCGACCCTTTATATACAATCCTGTCCCGTACTCTCCGACGTACTGACCGATAATCCCAGCCTTACCTCTATCCTGCTGTACGAAAACCCCAAACTTGCTTATATCGACCTTTCGTCCAGCACGCTCTTATCCGACTTTTCTTCACTCGGTTGTCCCTTGTTCATGCTCGACTTAACCGCCAACACCCAGTTGACCACCTCCCGATTCGAAAATTACGGTTGCAGTTTCTCGGTAACCCTCAATGACGAAAGTGCATTCGACCTCTCGGAATGGATCAACGAAAAAGGTTTCAATCCCGATTGCATCAGCAATCTGAAAAATGCCGAGTTAAAGGGGAATCTGCTCTATTTCAAAGATGCATATATCGAATACGATTACCTTACGGGGAATAACACGTTGCCTTCAATTCACGTCTCTCTCAAATACGACGGTGAAACTTCGAATTTCATCACGAAAGAAACCGATACCTGCATATATACCGTCGGACGACAAGTCATAATCAAAGAGTATAATGGTGAAACCATATCGGTATTCTCAACGACGGGACAGCATCTGTTCAACAAACAGGAATCTTCGTTCATTCTCCCCCAAGCCGGTTTGTACATTATAAAAGTCGATGACCAAGCGACTCTTGTAACGGTTCCTTAGCGATATGACAAAACAAAGCATATTTACAAGAGGGGGTGAGCTATTGTTTTAGCTCACCCCCTCTTGTATAAAATAATTCTACCAACTATTTTATCGTATCCGGCAACTGCGCATTCCCCTAATTTATCAGGGAAAAGGCTAATGTAAAAAGGCTATTTTTATCACAAATAAATTAGCAAATAAGAGGCCAAAAGTCAAACTCGTTTTTTGAGACAAGCAACCTCTTATAATCCACAAACACCATAAATTAAAACAAGAAGCAGGCAACGATCTTTCACAACCGCAACCTACCTCCGACTAATATTTATTATTTATCGATTACAAATCGAGTCTATCATTCAACGACCAATCGACCCGAAGCGATCACTTTGTTCCCCCGGATTACGGTATAAACATATACCCCGCCATTCATCTGCGAAGTTTCTATCTCCACATTTTCGTTATCGCCTGTCGAGAACGATTGAACCAACGAGCCATCGAGCCGAACTACATTCACCACTGCGTTTTTCATACTGTATTTTCCACGTGCCACAGTATATACCTCGCCCTGCTTCACCGGGTTGGGATACCCCGCCGACACTTTGCTCTCGGAAACCAATTTCAATACATTACTACTCACCTCTCGATTCACTTCGTACAAATGACAAACAGATCCATAAGATGCCGCAAAGTATAATTTATCTTTTAACTGAATAAGTTCCAATGAACCAAAACTCTCACCATCAGGGAATGTAATATCGGCCAAACAATTTCCATTCGTCTGCATAATTTTAAATCCATAGGTCTTCCAATAAGGGCTATATCCCTCGATCAATTTTTTTTTCTCTACAAAATATTCAAATTCTGCATCATCATTCAACAAAGTTTGAGAAAACAGAAACCTTTCATCTTCTCCTTCATAGGCATGGCCTGCACTATTGAGGAAAGATATATCGTACACATAATCGGTAATCGTATAAACTTTTTTCATCGAAGAATTATAAATATTAAAAGTTGCAAGATCATAAGAGACAGTGATCTCCTCCACTAAATAATCCTCGCCTCCTTGACAATAAGCAGCGATAGACAAATCTCCACTCAAATTCAAACTCGGTGTAAGAATACCGTTACCGGCTACCGCAAAAGAGGTAGCAAAGGCCGTCAACATTGCGGTCAAAAGTAAATTATGTTTCATATCAGATAAAATTTTAGATGTCCCTCTTTCCATAAAATTAAAAAACACAAGGCAAAAATAGTTCAAATCCTCCTAAGCATACTTCGCAGGTATCTGTACTTATG
>CASFSC010000020.1 GCA_949296995.1 uncultured Alistipes sp.
ATCAACGCTCTTAAAGGTGATGACCTGCCTGTAAGTGCATTCAACGGTCGTGAAGACGGAACATGGGATAACGGAACTGCCGCTTATGAAAAACGTGGTATCGCAACCAACGTTCCCGAATGGCAATCTGAAAACTGTATACAGTGTAACCAATGTGCTTACGTTTGTCCTCATGCAGCTATCCGTCCATTCCTTCTTACAGATGCTGAATTGGCCGCAGCTCCAGCAGGAACAGCTGCAATTCAGGGTGTAGGTGCAACAAAAGAGTACAAATTCCGCATGCAGGTATCTCCACTGGATTGTACAGGTTGCGGCAACTGTGCCAACATCTGCCCTGCTCCTAACAAAGCTCTTGTAATGAAACCGCTCGAAAGCCAGATGGGTGAAAAAGATCAATGGAATTACATGACTCAAAAGGTAGGTTACAAAGATACTGTTGTCGACAAGACAAAAACCGTTAAGAACAGCCAGTTCTCACAACCTTTGTTCGAATTCTCAGGAGCTTGCTCCGGTTGCGGTGAAACACCTTATATCAAAGTCATCACTCAGTTGTTCGGCGACCGTATGATTATCGCAAACGCAACAGGATGTTCTTCAATCTACGGTGGTTCAGCTCCTTCAACACCTTACACTACCAATGCAAACGGTTGTGGCCCGGCTTGGGGTAACTCTCTGTTCGAAGACAATGCTGAATTCGGACTCGGTATCAATATAGGTGTAAACAAAATGCGTGACCGCATTGCCTCTATGATGCAAGATGCTATTGCTAACTGCGACAAATGTTCTGCAGAGTTAAAAGCTGCTATGGGTGAATGGATCGAAAACAGAAATGATACAGCTAAGAGTGAAGAAGCAACTAAAAAATTGATTCCGATGATGGAAGCTTGCGGTTGCGATACATGCAAAGCGATCCTCGAACTCAAACAATACATGATCAAGAAATCAATATGGATATTCGGTGGTGACGGTTGGGCATACGATATAGGTTTCGGTGGTCTCGACCATGTAATTGCATCGGGTGAAAATGTAAACATCCTTGTAATGGATACCGAAGTTTATTCAAATACCGGAGGTCAATCTTCAAAGAGTACTCCGATAGGGGCTGTTGCAAAATTCGCTACTGCCGGTAAACGTATCCGCAAGAAAGACCTTGGCGCAATTGCAATGACATACGGTTATGTATATGTCGCTCAAGTAGCTATGGGTGCTAACCATAATCAATACTTGCAAGTTATCAAAGAAGCTGAAGCTTATAACGGACCTTCATTGATAATCGCATATGCACCTTGTATCAACCACGGTATAAAAGGAGGTATGAGCATGTCTCAACTTACTGAAAAAGAAGCCGTAGAAGTAGGATACTGGCACAATTGGCGTTACAATCCGGATTTGATCAAACAAGGTAAAAACCCATTCATGTTGGATTCAAAAGAACCTGATTGGAGCAAATTCCAGGCATTCCTTGGCAAAGAAGTACGTTACACATCTCTTACCAAATCATTCCCTGCAGAAGCTCAGGAATTATTCAAGGCAGCAGAGGAAAATGCCAAATGGAGATACGAAACATACAAACGTTACGCAGCTATGGATTACTCTGATAAAAAAGAGTAAGACTTACATAAGAACTTGTTCAGGAGGGAAACTGCAAAATTGCAGTTTCCCTCTTTTTTTGTAATTTTACAACGATATACTAATTTTTAAACCGAACTTTTAAATGAAAATCAAACTGACTATCGCAGCACTATTTGCGACTGTTGTCGCTTCTGCACAAATCTCGACAATGAAAGATAAGGTAGCCAAAGAAAATTTTGAATTTGCAAACCAACAATTACGCCATGCATTCGTAGAAATCGACGCAGCGCATAAGGCAAAAAATACAACCCCTGAAAAATTTCCTACTCCCCGTAACGTAGAACCGGACGGTTCTTTAAGAATGATGTACCCGAGCGACTGGTGCAGTGGATTTTTCGCAGGCGTACTTTGGTATATGTATGAAGAAACGCAGGATAATTTCTGGAAACAGGAAGCACAAAAATATACCGATTATCTTAAGAGTGAACAATATAATACAAATACACATGACTTAGGTTTCATGATGTACTGCAGTTTCGGCAACGGATTACGTTTGGCCGAAATTCCCGGATACAAAGATATTCTCATACAGTCTTCACGTTCACTTATAACACGCTACAATCCCAAAACAGGGTTAATACGTTCATGGGATCCATTCAACGGATGGAAATATCCGGTCATAATAGACAACATGATGAATCTTGAAATGTTGTTCTGGGCAACAAAGGCAACGGGGGATTCCACTTTTTACAATATTGCGGTATCGCATGCTGACAAAACACTTGCAAATCATTTCAGAGATGATTACAGCTCATATCACGTTGTGGATTACGATGTAGACGGAGACGGACAGCCCCGCATGAAACAGACTCATCAAGGATATGCCGATGACAGTGCATGGGCTCGTGGACAAGCATGGGGTCTTTACGGTTTTACAATGTGTTATCGTGAAACAGGAGATAAAAAATATCTCGATCTGGCTGAAAACATTGCAAAATTCATTCTCACAAACAAAAATCTGCCGAAAGACCTTATCCCATACTGGGATTATGATGCTCCGAACATTCCGAACGAACCGAGGGATGTTTCTGCTGCGGCAGTAACTGCATCTGCTCTATACGAGTTATCGACAATGAGTAAAAATAAAGGCTCATATTATAAAAAGATGGCCGATAAAATTACGGAAAACATATCGAAATATTACCGTGCTCCTCTAAAAGGGGCGAGAGGTTTCATTACAACTTGCAGCACAGGACACTGGCCCAACAAATCGGAAATAAATACATCTATAAATTATGCCGATTATTATTACATAGAAGCATTGGTACGCAGGGAACGGCTTGCTGAACATAAACCAGTTGTCCCACCGGTAAAATTTTAAAATTTTAATGGTTATATATATATTATAAATTGGTCTCATGTTCACACTTTTAAAATACGGCTATAAAAGTAATGACAGATCAAAACATAATTTGAAACACAACTATAAACCATATGGCAAATACTATAATCGAACTTGAGAATATGGAATTCCAGGCCTTTCACGGCTGTTATCCATTGGAACAAGTTGTAGGAAACCGTTTTCTCGTAAATGTTACCATAGAGGCTAATCTTCAAAACGCGGCATTTAGTGATGACGTCAAAGAAACGATAAATTACCTCAATGTTTACCAAACGGTAAGTCGTGAAATGGCAAAAAAATCGCATATTTTAGAAAACGTGGCAGCACGCATAATAGATGCCATCTACAATGATTTTCCTGTATGCGAAAAGGTTACGGTCAAAGTCTCCAAAATGGCTCCACCTTTGGGAGGCAAAATTGAAAAAGTATCTGTAACTTCTTGTAAATAAGCCATTAAACGATTAATGTTAATAAAATATTGATAACATTAAACAAAGAAATTTTCATATAATATAAAGAGTCTGTAAACTTGTATAGCGGAGAGAAACCTCCGCTATTGTGTGTTGTATTTTTATCGGTCAAACCTAAAAGTTCAATATATAATGAAAAAATTTGTTTGATTGG
>CASFSC010000021.1 GCA_949296995.1 uncultured Alistipes sp.
CTACGATTTCCTCTACAAGGCCGGTGTAGCCGCCATCTTCGGTCCCGGCACCTCGGTGGCTAAAGCCGCTTGTCAAATACTCGAAATTCTTCTCGACGAATAATTCTTGACAGAAGATACCGTTTCAAGCAGGGCGAAATCACACGATTTCGCCCTGCTTTGTTATGAGAGAATAGGATAAAATATCGTAATTATATACTATTTACATAATAATTCTTTCAATGATACACCATCATTGTCATAAGTACATCTATACACAAGATATACTCCAGATGTTTTAGGTATGCCTGATATACGAGAATCTATCCAATACCCATTAAAGTTTAACTCATATTTATCCATAATAGTTTTATTTGATTGCAAATATACGCAGATTTTTCGAACCTCAGTTATCTTTATTGAAATAACCAATCACACATCCAAATTGTTTAGGTTAGGATTGTATATAATTGCGAATGGTTATTCGCAACTCTTGTGCGGTGCACAATATATCTTGTTCATTGTAATACGACTTATGGAATTTTTTCAACTGCTCGATGTCACTATCAGACAAGTTGAGCATATCCACCACGAGGAACGGCTTTTCGTCCATGATATTTTTCTTTTCCAAGTCGGCGTAAAATCGATATTCTATGCCGTTGGTCAGTACACCGAACCGTGCATTCGAAGCCGCATAATACTTGGCAAGCTGGGTATTGTGTAAATCGAGATTCTGCTTGCAATGCTTGCATTCTATAAGCAGAATGGGGGAGTTGTCCTTCATAATGGCGTAGTCTATCTTGTCTCCACGCCGTGTCAAGTCGCAATCCATTTCAGGCACCACCTCAAACGAGTTGAACACATCATAGCCCCATGCCGAAATCATCGGCATGATAAAAGAGGTCTTTGTCGCTTCCTCGGTCAGTATATTGTCTCTCTGCTTGCCTATCTTCTCCGAAAGTTGCTGAATGGCATCTTTAAAATCCATATAATATATTGAATTTAATTTTATTGTAATATTACAATTTTTTCATAAAATAGCCTTTATTGCAATGGTTAAATTTTGCAAATATTACATTCTTTTACTTGTTTACAGGCATGAATTTGAAGACACCCTATCATGTGCTATTCAGGGAAATATCGGTCGTTTAGCCTTTACATGACTTTCCTCAAAAAAGTTCATATGGCAATAACGGTTCACCGTCGGACAAACAGACAACGAACCCTGCCTCCTTATGCGAATTTAGGGCGAATTACAATCGACTGTGATAGAGCGGGTTTGCAGCAGACTGTTTCTCCGGTGATATCCTGAGGCCTATTCGGTCGGGAGGGTTGTAGTGGTCGATAGTGGAGGTTTTACTACGATGTGAGGATTGATGCGCAGCAGATGGTCGATAAAGTCTTGTTGTCTCCGGGGTGAGAGTATAAGTGTTTGTCGTTTGGCAAACCGCAATCGGATTCGGTTCATCGATGCCGCCGGAGCACTCTCCCAACTGTTGGTTTTGGCTATTTCGGTGATGAGGCCGATGTCGAACATTTTCTTTTCGAATATGCCGCATTGCACCCATAGGGTTCTC
>CASFSC010000022.1 GCA_949296995.1 uncultured Alistipes sp.
GTTCCTTCTTTTGTATCGGAATATTTTTTTGAAAAACGACTATATTGAAACGAATGTCCCACAAATATTGACGAACGGTCTGCGATGGAAAAATCGGTACTGTCAAGTTTTGACAATGGAACACCGTATGACTGCACAACATAAAAAATGTTATTTTTCAACACATTTTGTGCGTCTTCCATATTTACCTTAACCAATTCAGGTAATTCATATACAGTATCGACAATATCACGATCATCCATGATACCTCCATTTTCACGAACATCGGCCATATTATAAATATAGCCGGCATGTATGGTATATTTTTTACCAGTATGCGAAAATCCCATCGAAAGATTTTTATCACGGGCCTTTTGTCGTGAATAATATCCTTTGGTCCCTCGGCTGCGATAATCTATATTAAATCCCGAAGAGGGAGAGATATTTTGTGCATGAGTTCCCCAAAAACTCTCTTCCAATTTTTTTGTCTGTCCGGCAAAGAAATATGACAAATGAGTAAACGGCTTTTTCACATTAAAAAAACGTGCTCGCTCAGGCGTCATCAAATATGTATTGAAGGCACTGGCAAAGCTGAAATTCTGCATTTCAGGACGATCGAAATAGTTAAGAGGAATATTGGCCGCGCCTAAATTACCAAGATAGGCTGCTCCCACAGAATTCTGCAAATATGGATATTCAACCTGAAACTCATTGAGCATGGTATCTATCTGTACCTCTTTTATAATATTTTTACCCATATCCACATTCCACACAAAATTTTGACGTACACGCATCGAATCATTAAAAAAATATGATTCCAAAGGTTTACGTATTTTAGGAGGTTTCTGTGTGGTAGTCGTATCTTCAGGATTTTCGTTATCTACGACACTGGGGACATTACCATACTGAATGCTATTCTGTCGTCCCGTCATGTTAGAAATGCCCAAATGGTCACGATTTCCGATCACACCTGTCCCCATCGTTCCCTGACCATACGAAACGTTAACACTTGCCAAGAGCAACAATCCCGGCAAAAAGTTCAACATCATGTGCTTTATGTGCACTCTACTCATGCGCATTTCAGATTATAAAATCCGCTGCAAAGGTAATATAATTATTTAACCTACGAAAAAACGTCGCACAACGCTCACCAGAACATAAGCCATGATTATGAACGGGATTGCGACAATACCCCACAGTATCACACAAACGATTGACAGCAGACAAAAAGTATATCTCAGTTCATTTCCTTTAAAACCGTAATGGGTGAACTTAAGTGCAAACATTGGAATATTGCTGACCAAAAAATATGACAGAACAACAGCTATTCCTATCGTGTAATAAGGGTTCAGTATATATAAACCTGCTGCAAAAAGATAGCCAGAAGCTGAAACAAAAAGTGCTGCAGCAGGTGTAGGCATACCGATAAATCCATAAGCTTGGTTTTCGTCGATATTGAATTTTGCAAGTCTCAAAGCTGAAAATGCTGCCAAGATGAATACGGCATATCCCCACCATCCGGTTCCACCGGCCAATTGATACATACTGAACAAGATTGACGATGGTGCCATACCGAAACTTATCACATCGGCCAATGAATCAAGCTCTTTTCCTACAGGAGAATAAGATTTAAGCAAACGGGCCACAAATCCGTCAAGAAAATCAAATATGGCAGCAGCAATAATAAGATAAAATGATATTTGTATATCGTCGAAACGCAAAGCGAATAATACCGCAACACTACCGCACAACAAATTGCAAAGAGTCAGAATATTCGGTATCGTAAAAAGTCTTATTTTCATAAACAGCACCTTTTAGTAGGTAAATTTCATGCAAATATCCGAAAAAAAGATTAATATTGTATAAATATTCACTTTTCATATTTCAGCATGAACAAAAATCAATACTGTATCATTATGGCAGGAGGCGTAGGCAGCCGTTTTTGGCCTATGAGCCGCCAAAGTATGCCTAAACAATTTCTCGACATACTCGGAACGGGTAAAAGTTTTATCCGCCACACATATGAACGTTTTGCAAAAATAATTCCGGATAAAAATTTCTTGGTCGTAACAAATATCAAATATAAAAAATTGGTATTGGAACACATCCCTGAAATCAAACCGGAACAGGTATTGGCTGAGCCGGTAGGCCGCAACACTGCCCCATGTATAGCATATGCAGCATGGAAACTAAAAAAGACCAATCCGAACGCTTCGATGGTAGTAACTCCTGCCGACCATCTCATTTTAAACGAAGATGAATTCCGCAACGTCATTAAAGAATGCATCGAGTTTGCCGGAAAAGAAGACATTATGATGACTATAGGAATTAAACCTAACCGTCCAGATACAGGCTACGGTTATATACAAATAGACAATAAGACTCCGCAGCCTAACGAACATATTTACAAGGTTAAAACTTTTACCGAAAAGCCCAATTCCGAAATGGCTCAAATATTTGTCGACAGCGGAGAGTTCTTCTGGAATTCAGGGATCTTCATTTGGAAAGTATCGACAATTATGAAAGCCATGGAACAATTCCTACCTGAGATGCACCATCAATTTCGTTCTATAGAACAATTCTATAATACAGACGAAGAACAATCACATATTGAACAAATATATCCCGAATGCCGAAATATTTCGATAGACTTCGGTATTATGGAAAAAGCTACCAATGTATATGTACGATGCAGCGATTTCGGATGGTCTGATATAGGTACATGGAATTCGTTGTACCAATATTCACAAAAAGATGATTCGGGGAATGTCATCAACAAAAACTGCATCACCTATAATACTGAAAGATGTATCATAAAAAATGAAAATGATTCTTTGACTGTCATCGAAGGTCTTAAAGATTATATAGTTATAAATAGTGGAGGCGTACTGATGATATGCCCAAAAGATAAAGAACAGGATGTCAAAAAGTTTGTTGATGACGTCAAATTCAAAACCGGAGACAAATATATTTAGTTATGACCTCAACTGAAAAACTATACGATTTTTTTTTACAATATAGAGACATTACTACAGACAGTCGCAAAGTAAACTCTGGATCGATATTTTTTGCACTGAAGGGGGATAATTTCGATGGAAACATGTATGCCTCAAAAGCTTTGGAAGCTGGAGCGGCATTAGCTGTTGTAGATGATCCTCAGATAATTCCCGACAATAATACATCCAGACAATATTTTCTGACCGACAATGTACTGACAACACTTCAGAAATTAGCTGCATATCACCGTAAAAAACTTGGCATTCCAATACTTGCAATTACAGGAAGTAACGGCAAAACGACAACTAAAGAACTGATATATCGCACTCTCTCAAAAAGATTTAATACAACCGTAACACGCGGTAATTTAAACAATCATATAGGAGTTCCGTTGACCATTTTATCCATGGCTGATGAAACTCAATTTGGGATAGTGGAAATGGGAGCAAACCATTGCAGAGAGATAGAAACGCTTTGCAAAATAGCCTGTCCCGATTACGGATTGATAACCAATATAGGCAAAGCTCATTTGGAAGGATTCGGAGGAGTCGAAGGTATTGTGCGGGGTAAAGGGGAAATGTTCGATTACCTTGCAACCAACAACGGCACAGCTTTTTTCCTTGAAGAGAGCGATATATTACGACAAATGGCAGCCAAACGCAAATCTATGAAGGCTGTTCCATATTCCATAAGAGAATTGGATCAAACTGCAGGTAATGATGAATTGCAACTTTCATGGAATGACAGTTACACTGACAATAAAGCCATACATATAAACACTCATCTTATAGGCAATTACAATCTCTTCAATATAGCGGCCGCAATAGCCATAGGAAAATATTTCAAAATAGCTCCTCATGACATAAAAGATGCTATCGAAAGCTATATTCCGGACAATAACCGTTCACAGAGACAGAATACCGAGCGAAACATTCTGATATTGGATGCTTACAATGCAAATCCGAGCAGCATGCAGGCTGCTGTTGAAAATTTTGCCATTCTCAAATCAGATTTGCCGAAAACCGTAATTCTGGGTGACATGTTGGAATTGGGAGAATATTCTCATTTCGAACACATGCAAATTATAACTCTGCTTCAAATCAAAGGAATAAAAGACATATACCTCGTGGGCAAAAATTTCGGAGATGCTGCGGCATCGGTGGGAGCACTTGAGCCAAGCACCCATATATTCAACAATGTAGAACAACTCAATGCTTATCTGCAAAACAACCCGCTTTCAGGCAAAACAATACTGATAAAAGGCTCACGTGGCACTCATTTGGAAAAAGCTGTGGAATTTTTATGACATTCACATTAATTGATACTGATATAACTCTTTGACACAAAATACACACCAGCAAAGATCTACCGCAACAACATTATTGTAAAAGAATATACTATTAAACAACTAACCTAACTCTATAAAAAATGCGCAAACATTTTTCATTTTTAATTTTTTTATGCCTTTTCATCTCATTAAACGCATCGGCCCAATGGAAAGGCAAACCAGTAGATTTTTCACATGGATCGCTCAAAGTATCTGACAACAAACGTTTTCTGGTACATGAAGATGGCACACCATTTTTCTATCTCGGAGATACGGCATGGGAAATTTTCCATCGTCTTGATCGTGAAGATGTTGACAAATATTTGCAGGACAGAGCAAGTAAGGGATATACCGTCATTCAGGCCGTTGCCTTGGCCGAATTCGACGGTTTAACAGTTCCAAACGCCTATGGACATTTACCTTTAATAGATAAAGACCCAGCTCGACCGGATGTCAAAGAGGGGCCTGACAATGATTATTGGGATCATGTGGATTATGTAGTAGATAAAGCCAATTCTTTAGGCATGTATGTTGCGATTCTTCCCACTTGGGGCAGATATTTTCATGATGATAACAATATCATATTCACCCCGGAAAATGCGGAACTATACGGAGAATTCATTGGCAACCGATATAAAGACAAACAGGTAATATGGGTTCTCGGAGGCGACAGGCCAGCCAATACCGACTTTCGTTTCAACGTTATCAAGGCACTCGCAAAAGGCATTAAAAAAGTCGACAACGGGAAACACCTGATCACGTATCATCCGCCTGGATTGCACGGATCGTCAGAATGGTTTCAAAATGAACCGTGGATAGACTTCAACATGCGCCAGAATGGACATGAAACAGAATATACAGCCAGTTATTTTCAGACTTTCAATGACTATAACAAAACTCCTATTAAACCAGTCATGGACGGGGAACCGGCTTATGAAGATCACCCTGTTTCATTCAAAGCCAATAAACATGGACATACCATATCATCTGATGTTCGTGCAGCACTCTATTGGGACTTGTTCAACGGAGCTTTTGGTCACACATACGGGCATCATTCTGTATGGCAAATGTATGATCCGGCAAAAGGACGTCAACCCATAAACAATCCTCTCATGCCATGGCAGGAGGCTATTCAACAACCTGCTGCGGGGCAAATGATGTACGGCAGACTGCTGATCGAATCACGACCTTTTTTAACAAGGATACCTGATCCATCAATCATAGTAACGAGTGCAGTTCCTACGGCAATGCCGGGAGAAGGACGTTACCGTTTTGCAGCCACACGTGATACGGACGGCACATATATGATGATATATGCTCCGGTAGGCCGTAAATTTACAGTCAACATGAAATTGTTAAAAGGAGATAAGGTAAATGGATGGTGGTTTAATCCTCGTAACGGCAAAGCAACCAAAATAGGCACTTTCGACAATAACATGTCAGAACGCACCTTCATTTCACCCGACAAGGGAGAAATGATCGATTGGATATTGGTGTTGGATGATGCCTCGTGCAAATACCCTGCTCCAGGAAAACCTTTAAAATAACAATAGCACGTGACACACTGATTCAGCCACAAAAAATTTTATATCATATTCTGAAAATCATCAATCAAACCACAATCAAAAAACGAAGGAGCTCAGAAAAAGAGCTCCTTCGTTTTTACCTATAATTTTATTCAATCGCTATTTTTTATTCTTGATATACTCATCTATGGCTTTGGCAGCTCTACGCCCTGCTCCCATTGCAAGGATAACTGTTGCTGCTCCAGTAACAGTATCACCTCCGGCAAAGATACCTTCACGTGAAGTCTGCCCTGTTTCGTCATTTGCAACCAAACATCCCTTACGATTGGTTTCAAGACCTTCGGTAGTCGAAGCAATCAATGGATTCGGAGAGGTTCCCAACGCCATAATAACTACATCGCACTCTATATCGAATTCTGAACCTGGAACTTCAATCGGAGAACGACGGCCCGACGCATCAGGTTCGCCAAGTTCCATCTTAACGCATCTCAAACCTTTTACCCATCCTTTATCATCACCTATTACCTCAACCGGATTGGTCAACATGCGGAATTGTATACCTTCCTCTTTGGCATGATGTACCTCTTCGACACGGGCAGGAAGTTCTGCTTCACTACGTCTGTACATTATAAATGCCTCTGCACCAAGACGTGCTGCCGTACGTACAGCATCCATTGCAACATTACCGCCTCCTACTACAACGACACGTTTACCAACATAGATAGGAGTATCATATTCTTCGTCGTAAGCCTTCATCAAATTGGCTCGGGTAAGAAATTCATTGGCGGAAACAACTCCGTTCAGATTTTCACCGGGAATACCCATAAAACGTGGAAGACCTGCACCGGAACCTATAAACACTGCCGAATAACCTTCATTATCCATCAATTCGTCTATGGTAACCGTACGGCCTACAATAACGTCAGTTTCTATTTCGACACCCAGTTTAGTCACATTTTCTATCTCTTTTGCAACGATTTTGCTCTTAGGCAAACGGAATTCTGGTATACCGTATTCCAATACACCTCCCGCCTTATGCAAAGCTTCGAAAATCTTAACCTGATATCCCATTTTGGCCAAATCGGATGCACATGCCAATCCTGAAGGGCCGCTTCCTATCACAGCCACCTTATATCCGTTCAAGGCAGGTTTCTGAACATCCTTATCACCATGTTCTATATTCCAGTCACCCACAAAACGTTCCAACTTACCGATAGCGACAGGCTCACCTTTAACTCCCAACACGCATGAACCTTCACACTGACTTTCCTGAGGGCAAACTCGTCCGCACACCGAAGGAAGAGAACTGTCTTGAGCAATTATACGGGCAGCTTCGGCAAAATTTCCTGCAACAACCTGTTCGATGAATTGAGGTATCTGAATAGACACAGGACATGCCGTTACACAACGAGGTTTTTTACAATCGAGACAACGGCTTGCTTCAAGCTGAGCCTCTTCTATATTATACCCGTAACAAACTTCTTCAAAATTGGTTACCCTAACTTTAGGGTCTTGTTCCCTGACAGGGACTCTCGGTATTTTATTTGCCATTTTTTACTTATCTAATCCGATTTTACATACATGTCCTTCGGCCTTTTTTTGTGCCATTTTAGCCTTACGGCTCTCTATATCCCTGTACATACCCTGACGACGCATCGCTTCATCGAAATCGACCTCATGCGCATCGAATTCAGGACCGTCAACACAGGTAAAACGAGTTTTACCGCCCACACTCACACGGCAAGCACCACACATACCAGTACCATCCACCATCAAAGTATTCAGACTGGCAATAGTTTTGATGCCGTATTCTTTTGTGGTAAGGGCCACAAATTTCATCATTATCATCGGTCCTATCGCAATCACTTCGTCATAATGTTTTCCCTGATTATCGATAAGGTCTCGCATACAGTTGGTAACCATTCCTTTAAAACCTTCACTTCCGTCATCGGTAGCTATATATAGGTTACCTGCCACTTGACGCATTTTATCGGCAAGAATAATGATATTTTTCGATTTGGCTCCGATTATGACATCAGCATCCACGCCATGTTCATGAAGCCATTTTACTTGTGGATATACGGGAGCTGTACCTACTCCACCCGCAATAAACAATATCTTTTTCTGTTTGAGCTTTTCAATGTCTTCATTGATAAATTCCGAAGGATGTCCAAGAGGGCCTGCAAAATCGGCCAAATAATCACCTACCTCCATGGAGCATAATTTCCCGGTAGAATAGCCTACCGCCTGGGTAACAATCGTAACCCATCCCTCTTCGGCATTATAGTCTGAAATTGTCAGAGGAATTCTTTCTCCCTTATCACCGATGCGTATAATCACAAACTGGCCAGGCTTGGCTGAACGCGCTACTCTCGGTGCTTCTATGTTCATCAGATAGATGTTGGGTGCGAGAAGTTCTTTTTTTAAAATTTTGTACATTTTACAGTATTTGTTTGGTTTTTGTAAGCTTTTTCAAAGTATCGTAGCGGCTAATCTTATTTCACGCATAGGACGCTGTGGATCGTTCAAAATGATTACAAGACTACGCATATATTTGCCCGACGTTGCGCCTTCGGTATTAAGGGTTACGGTAAAGCTTTTCTGACCACCCGGTTCTATAACAGTTCCCTCCTTGAGGTCGGTAGAAATATTACCGTTTCCACTGACATTTCTTATTATCAAAGGTTTTTCACCCTGATTGGTCATAACAAATTCACGAGAACGTTCTACGCCTCTTTTAACATCTCCGAAATGATAAAACTGGGACTGCAATGCTGCTCTGGGGGCAACTGCAAACTCTTCTCTCGTCATTCCGGAGAAATGATCGGTTGCTATTCCGGTAACAACAAAAGGTATATTGCATTTTTCACCGTTAACGGTTATAAAAAATTTATCAGAGAGCATGCCCCACAAATTACCACTTTTCAAATTATAAGTCAATGTCAAGGGGGCTTTACCTCCCGGCTTTACCTCTGCGGATGCAAACTCTGCGGATGCAAACTCTGCCTTAAAATAAGGAGATGGTTTATCATACACTATACCCAACTTAAC
>CASFSC010000023.1 GCA_949296995.1 uncultured Alistipes sp.
AACCGAACTTGTAGAGTCAAGAGTCAGTACTTTGTCGAAATCGGTCAATGCCTCTATCAGTTTATTAGTATTGGCATATACAACAGCTCGATTGAAGTATGCACCTATATCTGCAGAGTCTTTCTCTATTGCCATATTGAAGTCGGCCAAAGCCTCCGGATATTTTTTTTGAGCCATGTAGAGCGATCCGCGACGGTCGTATCCCATTGCATAATCTCGGTTGGTCGAAATAGCTTTATTATAATCTTCATAGGCCCGTGTCGTATCTTTCATATAAAGATAGGCTGTTCCCCGATTGATATATGCGTCGGCAACCTTGTCTTCATGTTTGATGAAATTGGTGAAATCCTCCACCGCTTTTTCAAATTGCTGATTCAAAAGATAGGTGACACCTCGACTATAAAGAGGTCCCGGAATGTCAGGACGTAAATTTATGGCTTCTTCGAAATCTTTCAGAGCATCATCGTAATTGCCAAGCATGGAACGTGTAATCGCTCGATATTGATATGCTATTGTAAAAACAGGATTGCGTTGCAAAGCTGTTGTGAAGTCTTGTTCAGCACCCAGAAGATCGTCGAGATTGTATTTGGCTACTCCACGCAGGAAAAATGCCTCATATGCGGTCGAATCTGATTTTAACAGTACATTGAGGATATCTATGGCATCATGGTATTTGTTATCTAATAGAAAATTACGGCTTACGTAAAAGAAATATTGCTTATTAAGCTGCGCCGATGCGTCGAAACAGGCAGTGCACAATAGTATTATGTGTAGTATATATAGTAGGATACGTTTTCGCATCAGCAGATATTTTAATTTGCTAAAGTAATAATTTAATAACGCTTTTTCAATAAAAATAGTGCCGATACGACTTTTTTGGGAAGTTATTTTCAGATTAGGAAAAAGTTGTCTATTTTTGAAAGCAATTTTGCCTCTTAAATTGTTAAGTGGCAAAAAGGTGTGTCCTGTTTATTACTTATTTAAAATATCAAAACGCAAATGAAAAAGGTTGATGTGGTTTTAGGCCTGCAATGGGGTGACGAAGGTAAAGGTAAGGTGGTTGATGTACTTACTCCTTCATATAGTATAATAGCCCGTTTCCAGGGAGGTCCCAATGCCGGTCATTCACTCCATTTTGAAGACAAAAAATATATACTTCAAACAATACCTTCGGGAATATTCCGTGACGGTTCGATAAATATTATCGGTAACGGCGTTGTCATAGACCCAGTGATTCTGTCCAAAGAAATAGCCAAAATAGAAAAAGATGGAATTGATCTTGAAAATAAACTCGTAATATCCCAGAAGGCACACCTTATCCTGCCTACACACCGTATCCTGGATGCTGCTTCGGAAGCTGCGAAAGGAGGGGCCAAAATCGGATCGACACTTAAAGGTATAGGTCCTACATATATGGATAAAACGGGACGTAATGGCCTGAGAGTGGGTGATATTCTGTCGGATGCTTTTATGGAACGTTATGAAACATTAAAAGAAAAGCATCTTAAAATGCTTAAACAGTATGACGATTTCCAATTCGATATAACTGAATATGAAAAAGAGTGGTTCGAAGGAATCGAAAATCTTAAACGTTTTAAATTTGTCGAAAGCGAACATTTCGTAAATGCATGTATAAATTCCGATAAGCCTATTTTGGCGGAAGGAGCTCAGGGATCCATGTTGGATATAGATTTCGGAACCTATCCGTTTGTAACGTCGTCCAATACTGTTTGTGCAGGGGTTTGTACCGGACTTGGTGTGGCTCCTACTAAAATAGGTGATGTTTACGGTATTTTTAAAGCATATTGTACCCGTGTCGGAAGTGGTCCTTTCCCTACCGAATTGTTCGATAAGGTGGGCCAGAAGATGTGCGATATCGGTATGGAGTACGGTTCGACTACAGGTCGTAAACGCCGTTGCGGATGGCTCGATATGGTGGCCTTGAAATATGCTATCATGATAAATGGGGTAAGCGGGCTGATAATGATGAAAGCCGATGTGCTGAATGATTTCGATACGATTAAGGTTGCGGTCGCATATAAGGTGAATGGCAAAGAGGTAAAAGATTTCCCGTTTGAAGTTAATGATGGTATAGAACCTGTTTACAAGGAATTCAAAGGGTGGAAAACCGATATAAACAATGTACGCAAGTATGAAGATTTCCCTGCTGAATTCAAACAGTATGTTGAATTTATTGAAAAGGAAACAGGTGTGCCCGTTAAGATTATTTCTGTTGGTCCTGACAGGGAAGAGACTATCATAAGGTAGTCCTATCTGTTTTAATCCCACGTTATGAGGCCCAAAATAATTCTTACTTTGATAAGTCTGATGTTTCTGACCGTTGTAAACTGCCAGAAACATTTTGATATAATTATAGTAGGAGGTAATCCGGGCGGAATTACGGCAGCTATTGCTGCGGCACGGGAAGGAAAAACGTCTTTGATTCTGGAGCGGACGGCACATATTGGAGGACTTCCTGTAAATGGATTGGGCGCTACCGATATCGGGACAAAAGAGGCTACCACAGGCCTTTTCAGAGAATTTGCTGACCGTAATTATGAGTATTATGTCAAAAAATACGGCAAAGATTCCAAACAGGTAAAAGATTGTGTCGGAGGAATACATTTCGAACCATCTGTTGCATCTCGTACTTTTGGTGAGATGATATCCGAATGCGGGGATAAAATAACCGTACTGACTATGCGTCAGTTCGATTCCGAACCGCAAAATCTGGAAATGGAAGATGATCGTATAGCAGCTATTACCGTTATTAATCGAAATACGGGAGAGAAAGAGTTTTATACTGCCGATGTTTTTATCGATGCCACCTATGAAGGTGATTTGGGAGCTGCCGCAGGGGTCCCTTTCAGACTCGGACGTGAAGGTTACAGCGAATTTCAGGAACCTGGAGCAGGACGTTTGTATAAGTATTGGATGGGCCCGGAAGCTGACGGTACGACTAATCAGGCTGACAATGCAGTTCAGTCTTATAATTATCGTCTTTGTCTTACGAATGATCCCTCAAATCGCAGGATGATAGAAAAACCTGCTAATTACGATAGAGATGAGTTTGTATCATTGATCGATGACGTATGGTCGGGCAGGCATACCAACGCTCCGATGCAAAACGTGACCGATGATATGATGCAGGAGAATCGTTGTCATATCGAGCAGGGGAATCCGACCATGATTCCTGGCGATAATTGGGGTATAGCTAAAATTACGAATATAGTGGGATTGCCTAATGCTAAAACCGATGCCAACAATCAGCACGGAGCATTAATTTCTACTGATCTTCCTGAAGAAAATTGGCCATGGCCTACATCTTCATGGGAATGGCGAGACAAGTATGCCCAACGTTTGAAAGATTATACGCTTGGGTTGTTCTGGTTTGCACAAAACGATAAGGCATTGCCTGAAAATTTTCGTAAAGCGGCCCGTGAATGGGGCTTTGCAAAAGATGAATATACCGATAATGATAATTTCCCACGTCAGGTGTATGTCAGGGAAGGAAGGCGTTTTGAAGGAGTATATTTTTTTACGGCACATGATGCTTTGCCAGTGTTACCGGGGCAAAGGCCTCCTATACATGTAAACAGTATTACGGCGAGCCATTATGGATTGGATTCGCATGCTGTACGTAAACGTGAACAAGGAAGGGTCCACTTGGATGGATTTTTTAGTTATGAAACCGAGCCTTATACAGTCCCTTATGGCGTAATAGTTACTAAGGAGATTGACAATCTTCTTATTCCGGTTCCTGTTTCGGGATCTCATGTCGGATTTTCGACTTTAAGAATGGAACCATGCTGGATGGCAATGGGGCAGGCGGCAGGAGTTGCAGCCTCGATTGCGATGGATGACAAGGTTAAGGTGCGTAACGTTGATATTGAAAAGTTACAGGACAGACTGTTGGATCAAAATGCGACGTTGATATATTTTAAAGATCTTGTGTATACCGATCCAGATTTTAAATTGGCACAGAAAGCTGCCATGAAAGGTTATCTGACAGGGTGGAATGCAGATTTACATGCACCTGTAGATGTCGCAACTCTGAAAGAGTGGCAGAAGCTTTCAGGAAAAACAGTAAATGCAGAAGCGGGGAAAACTCCTCGTATAGATATATTGAAACAAATTATAAACTAACAAATACTATAACAAATGAGTAAACTTTTGAAAATAGTAGTGTTGGCAAAGCAGGTGCCTGATACCCGTAATGTGGGTAAGGATGCCATGAAAGCTGATGGTACGGTTAACCGTGCTGCGTTGCCGGCAATTTTTAATCCAGAAGACCTGAACGCTTTGGAACAGGCACTCGTGCTGAAAGATATGTTCCCCGGAAGTACGGTCGAAATATTGACTATGGGCCCGGGTCGTGCTGCAGAAATCATTCGTGAAGGTATGTTCCGTGGTGCTGACGGTGGCGTGCTTCTGACTGACCGCAGGTTTGCTGGTGCCGATACTTTGGCTACTTCGTATGCGCTTTCCCGCGCTCTCGTGAAAATGAATCCTGATATTGTTATCGCAGGACGTCAGGCTATCGACGGTGATACTGCTCAGGTAGGACCTCAGGTCGCTGAAAAATTGGGATGGCCTCAGGTGACATATGCTGAAGAGATTGTCGATGTGAAAGATGATGAAATTATTATCAGACGTCGTCTCGAACGTGGGGTAGAAACAGTCGCATGTAAAATGCCTTTGGTTATGACTGTTAATGCATCGGCTCCTGAATGCCGTCCTCGTCATGCAAAACTGGTGATGAAATACAAATATGCAAAAACTGTTTCCGAAATCCAGGCGCTGAGTGAAGATTATTATACCGAACTTATAAACTCTCGCCCTTATCTGAATATCGCTGAATGGAGCGTTGACGATGTTGATGCCGATCCACAGCAACTCGGTCTGGCGGGTTCCCCAACAAAAGTTAAGAAGATTGAAAATGTGGTTTTTGCTACAAAAGAGGCTAAAAAATTGTCTTCTTCCGATAGCGACATTAATTCGCTGATGCAGGAACTCATTGCAAGTCATACATTAGGATAACCTTACAATAAACATTTAGAATATTATGAATAACGTATTTGTATATTGCGAAATAGATAATGGTAAGGTTGCCGATGTTTCGTTGGAACTCCTTACCAAAGGACGTGTTTTGGCCGATACTCTCGGATGTGAACTTGAAGCATTGGCTTTGGGACACAATTTGAAAGGTATCGAAAAGGAACTTGTTCCGTATGGAGCCGATGTAATTCATGTCGCCGATTGCGAATGTTTGGCTCCTTATCGTACATTGCCTCATGCTGCGGTAGTATGCGGTATATTCAAGGAAGAACAACCTCAGATCGCTCTGTTCGGAGCAACTTCCGTAGGACGTGATTTGGGCCCGCGTGTCTCGTCAGCTCTTCACAGCGGTCTGACTGCCGATTGTACAAGTCTCGAAATCGGAGATCATGTTGAAACTAAAACTGGAAAAGAGTATAAAAATCTGCTTTACCAGATACGTCCTGCATTTGGAGGTAATATTATCGCTACTATTGTTAATCCCGATCATCGTCCTCAAATGGCAACTGTGCGTGAAGGTGTGATGAAAAAAGAGTTGGCAAAAACGCCTGGAAAGGGTATTGTGAAAAATGTAGACCCTCAAAAATATATTTCTGATGTAGATTTGGCCGTTCGTATCATAGATCGGCAAATGGAGGAACGTAAGATCAATATTAAAAGTGCACCTGTTATTATTGCCGGTGGGTACGGTATGGGATCAAAAGAGAATTTTTCCGTTCTTTATGAATTGGCAGAAGTTCTCGGTGGCGAAGTGGGGGCTTCACGTGCTGCGGTCGACGCCGGTATGGCAGAACATGAACGTCAGGTCGGTCAGACAGGTGTGACGGTACGTCCTAAATTGTATATCGCATGCGGTATTTCCGGTCAGATACAGCATACTGCCGGAATGGACCAGTCTTCGATGATAATATCAATAAATATTGATCCGAATGCTCCTATCAATAAAATCGCCGATTACGCAATTACGGGAGATGTAATGGAGATCGTACCTAAAATGATTAAGTATTACAAACAAAACTCAAAATAATGGCTAACTTTTATTCAGATAATAAAGACCTCCAGTTCCATCTCAATCATCCTTTGATGAAAAAGATTGTGGAACTGAAAGAGAGAGGTTTCGCAGATAAAGATAAATATGATTATGCTCCTGTAGATTTTGAGGATGCAATGGATAACTATCGCCGTGTAATGGAAATTGTGGGCGGCGTTTGTGGAGATGTTATTGCACCCAATGCTGAAGGAGTAGATCATGAAGGTCCCAAAGTGGTTAACGACCATGTCGTATATGCTCCTGGCACTGCACAGAATATAGAAGAATTGAACAAAGCCGGTCTTTTCGGTCTTACATTGCCACGAAAATATGAAGGATTGAATTTCCCTCTCGTTACATTTGTAATGGCTAATGAAATGGTCGCACGTGCTGATGCCGGATTCGAAAATATTTGGGGATTGCAGGACTGTGCTGAAACATTGAATGAATTTGCTTCGGAAGAGTTGAAACAAAAATATCTTCCACGTGTTTCTCGTGGTGAAACATGTGCAATGGACCTTACTGAACCCGATGCCGGTAGCGACTTGCAGGCTGTTATGTTGAAGGCTCACTGGGATGAAAAAAGAGGAACTTGGCTTTTGAATGGCGTTAAACGTTTTATTACAAATGGGGATGGACACATATCATTGGTTTTGGCCCGTTCTGAAGAGGGAACTACTGATGCACGAGGTCTTTCGATGTTTGTATATGACCGTTCCAGCATGGCTGTGAAGGTGCGCCGTATAGAAAATAAATTGGGTATCAAAGGTTCACCTACTTGTGAATTGGTATTTACAAATGCTCCTGCCGAATTGGTGGGCGATCGCAAGATGGGCCTTATCAAATATGTGATGTCGTTGATGAATGCGGCTCGTCTTGGAATCGGTGCTCAGTCTACGGGCCTTTCAGAAGCAGCATATCGTGAAGCACTGAAATATGCTCATGAACGTGAACAATTCGGTAAACCTATTATAGAATTCCCTGCCGTATATGAAATGCTTTCAAATATGAAGGCCAAATTGCAGGGATCACGTGCTCTGCTTTATGAAACAACACGTTTCGTGGAAATTTACAAATGTTACAATCATATTGCTCTTGAACGTAAACTTACTCCTGAAGAACGTGCAGAATCTAAGATTTATACACGATTGGCAGATGCGTTTACACCTTTGTTGAAACTGATGAGCAGTGAATATTGTAACCAGTTGGCGTATGATGCCATACAGATTCATGGCGGTTCGGGATATATGAAAGATTATCCTATCGAACGTATCTATCGCGATGCACGTATTACCAATATTTATGAAGGTACTTCACAATTGCAGGTAGTAGCGGCTATCCGTCATGTCACAACTGGAACATACCTTAATAAGATTAAGGAGTATGAAACATTGGAATATGCTCCTGAAATGGAACGTGTATACAAGAAACTTGTATCAATGCGTGAAGAGTATGAAGCTGCAATTGAAAAAGTGGTTTCCACAAATGATAATGAAATCATTGATTTCAATGCACGTCGTTTGGTCGAAATGGCCGGACATATCATTATCGGACATTTGTTGATGCAGCAGACAGCCCAAGATGAATCGTATCGTAATTCTGCCGAAATATATGTTAAATATGGTCAGGCTCAGAATGCCGCAGCCGCAATGTATATTAAAGGATCGTGCGGTGCTGATATAGGTTTGTTCAGTGCTGTGAAAGAAGAATTTGTAGCAGAATAATTAAGTTTCAAAAAAATTAAAGCCGTAGCGTTTAAACGCTACGGCTTTTTTATGCTTTATGATGTTTCCTAACTTTTAAGGAAGATCATAATCTGTACCGGTTTATTCTTTTTACATGTTGAAACGAAATCGTTTTACATGTATTACCGTTTTTTTGAAAATAAGTAAAAGTATGCAGAAAGGTCTTAACTTGAATTTTATTTTCAAAAATAGATATAGACAGTAAGCTGGTTAATCTCGGATAACAGAGCACGAATGATTACACTCTACCATTAAATTTAAATGTCATCTGTGCTGAATTTATATCCGAGACGTTTGCCCGTCTGCATTTTGGAATTTTCAATTTTAGTGTTTAGCTGATCTACGCTTACGGTTTTTATGGAATCGTAAGGTGGAACGAGAAGATCGAATTCGAGTGTGTAACCTATGGCAGATTCGATAATATTTATCAACGCTTCTCGATCAATGGTTTGGGTGCCGAAATTGTTGTGGCGTAAACTGAGCTGACGTTTGCCTTCTACGAAATATTGCTTGTCGCGGTTTACGAATATTCGGCCTATCAGGTAACCCTCGTCGGCGTTACGGTTGTATTTGAACGAGTCGCTAAGGAAATTGTATATATTTATTATACCGCAGTATGAATTCGCTTTGTCTGCTTGTACGTAGGAATTTTGCCAGATGATGTGCTCGCGGTTGAATTCGAATACATTGGTATGCATACTGAATATTAAAATATCATCTGCAAATTGAATCTGTGCTTCGAATTTGCCTCTGTCACGATATTCAATCTTTACCTTGTGACCCTGTTCTTCTATCTCTTCATCAATATTGGTCGAGATCTCGTGTAAAACCTCTTTCAATTGATTGAAAACTGTCAGCGTGGAATTGTAAACCGATTGATTTAAAGTAGCCTTGTCAATAAGTCGGCTCATTATGTTTTCTAATCCGCTACTGCTTGCACCGTCATCCATAATCGTTTTATTTATTACATAAGTCTTATTTGCTGCCCTTCTTTTACTTCAGAATCTTTCGGGCGGCGGTTAATATTGTAAAGATTGTTTAGTTTGATACCGTAAAGCTGTGAAATATAGTGCATCGTTTCACCCTCTTTGGCAATGTGTATGAGCTTGCCGTTTTCACTCCGTTTATTCTTCGGTTTGATATAAACCATATCGCCTTTGCGAAGGGTTGCACCGATTGGAAGATCATTATATTTCATGAGCTTTTTAATGCTTATGCCGAATTCGTTGGCAATAGTGCCGAAGTTATCTCCTTCCGATGCCACTACGAATTTGCTGCCATTATTATTGTATACTGCATGACGTCCTCCGGAGGCTTCTACCGAAATCGTGTAATTATCTACATCAACCACATCTGCCGGTTTCTTTTCCGTAACACTCATCGGTTGTGTTTCCTCTACCGGCTGTTGTTCCGTAACCTGGATATCAAATATACTCTTATTGGGCAAATCTTTACCTTGATCGAGAAGGTATAGTTTATTGTCTTCGATAATTTTTATCAGTTGGGCCGCGTACATGGGATTGGTCGCATAACCCGCTTTCTTCAAACCTTCGGCCCATCCTTTGTAATCCATAGGATCGAGTTTGAACAGATCTTGATAACGTTCCGACTTGTCAAGAAACTCGGAATGGTCCTTGTAAGACTCTTCAACACTCGAATATTTACGGAAACATTCACCCTTTGCATCATCGTCATGGTCTATTGTCTCACCGGTCCAGTCAGATTTGCATTTGATACCGAAATGGTTGTTGGCTTCTCTGGCCAAACGGCTGTTCCCGTTATCCGACTCGAAAAGGGCTTGAGCCATTTTAATACTGGCTGGAATGCCATAAATATCCATGTGTTCGATAGCCAGATTTTTATATTTTTGGATATATTCTTCACGAGTAAGTCTATCCTGTGCCGATACGGTCAAGGACGTTATCAGTAATACCGATAATGTGCAAATAAATTTCTTTAGGGTCATATTCTAAGGTTGAATCGCTGTACTCTGACAAAAATAGTATTTTATTGCAATTTGTGCAAAATTCTTTAGTTTTGTATTATATTCTCTAAAATTAAACCATATGTTTACACAGAATGCCAACAAGATATTTGTTCGAGTTATAGATGATTATCATCGTTTCGATAACGTCGATGCTCCTATTGACAATCCTTATGAAAACGGATCGATCGATTATTTATTATATCTGAAGAATTGGATCGATACGGTACAGTGGCATCTCGAAGATATTATTCGCGATCCTAATATAGAACCGGTTGAGGCTTTGAAAATTAAAAGACGTATCGATGCTTCCAACCAGGAACGTACCGATATGGTTGAATATATAGATAGCTATTTTCTTGATAAATATAAGAATGTGAAGGTTTTGCCTGACGCCAAGGTAAATACCGAAAGTCCTGCTTGGGCTATCGACCGACTCTCCATTTTGGCACTTAAAATTTATCATATGGAGCAGGAGGTTAAACGTCAGGATGTGTCGAAGGAACATATCGAGGCATGTGCGAAAAAATTATCGGTGTTGCGTGAACAACAAATAGATTTGAGTAAGGCTATTGACGAACTGATTGAGGATATTGAGTCCGGAAGGAAATACATGAAGGTATATAAACAGATGAAAATGTATAATGACCCTTCATTGAATCCTGTATTGTACGCAAAGAAATAATCGCGCAATCTCAAAGTTGTGAAAATTTTGATTATACGCCTTTCTGCCATGGGTGACGTTGCAATGACGGTGCCTGTTATAGATGTTTTGCGTAAATCTTATCCTGATGCGCAAATTGTCGTGTTGACAAATGCGTTTTTTAGACCATTTTTCAGAGATGTCGATAATATAGAATTTTTTACTCCTGATCTGAAGGGGCGTCACAAAGGACTTGGCGGTTTGTGGCGTTTGGCGAGTGATGTGTGGGAAAAGTTCGGCGGATTCGATTTCGTTGCCGACCTGCATGATGTTTTGCGCAGTAAAGTACTGCGTCGTTTAATGAGGTTAAAAGGTGCAAAAATTGCTGTGATTGATAAAGGCCGGGCAGAGAAAAAAAAACTCACGAGTTTGAAACACAAGCTTCTCGTTCGATTAAAACCCACGGTGGAAAGATATAGAGATGTTTTTGCTGAACTCGGGTTTGAATTGTCCGAACCTTTGTCCAAAGTCAGACCATTGTCAGAGCGGCAACCTGTTATGCTTACCGCAGCAGCTGAAACTCTCACGGGCAAAAAAGATAAAATATGGATAGGAATAGCTCCATTTGCTCAGCATGCAGGAAAAATATATCCCCTCGATTTGATGGAACAGGTGATTGGGGCCCTTTCTCAATATTCATCACTTAAAATGTTTGTTTTCGGGGGAGGAGCTTCTGAGAAAGCTTTTGCCGAGCAACTTGAAAATAAATTTTCTGGGGTGGTGTCGGTTATTGGCAAGGTCTCTTTAAATGAAGAACTCGATATCATTTCGAATCTGGACTTGATGGTGACGATGGATTCTTCGGCAATGCATATGGCATCACTCGTAGGTACTCCGGTGGTTTCAATATGGGGAGCAACACATCCTTTTGCAGGATTTTACGGATTTGGACAGGATGATGCCGATGCTGTGCAAATAGATGAGTTGAAATGCAGACCTTGTTCAATTTACGGGAATAAACCGTGTGCAATAGGAGGGTATCCTTGTATGAATATGATTCAGCCTGGAACGATAGTTGCTAAAGTAGTCTCAAAATTGGGGATTGCAGAAAATCGATAACGGAAAATACTTTTCTTTATACTTATAATTATTGTCAAATCTGTATGAGAGCGTAGAATAGTACAGATTTTGACGGTTTTATTTTAAATTTATAATTTATGGCAAAAGACAGACGTATTAAATATCCGTTTTTTTTGATTGCAGGCATACTTCTGGGTATACTTTTCATTTTTTTTCTCATATCGTTTATAGTTGAGTATCGTCCTGTCGAAAAGGAAGTGGTTTTTGTGCCGGACAGTTCATACACGAAACAATATTCCGTATTGCCTGATACCATAAAAATAGTTTCATGGAATATAGGTTATGCCGGACTGGGTGACGATATGGATTTTTTCTATGATGGAGGTACAAAAATGCGGGATACACGTGAACGTACTTTGCTCAATTTGAAACATATAATAGATACCCTTAAAAAAATAGATGCCGATATTATTCTGTTGCAGGAAGTAGATATTGATTCCCACCGTACTTACGGTATCAATGAACTGGACTCTTTGGCCAAAGCGTTTGGCAACTATACGATGGCATTTGCATATAATTATAAGGCATGGTTTGTCCCTTTACCTGTAACCAATCCCATGGGGAGAGTGGCAAGTGGAGTGGCAATGCTTTCACGTATTGTGCCATTAGAGGTTGTCCGTTATAATTATCCCTCCAGGTTTTCGTTCCCTACACGTATGTTCAATCTGAAAAGAGGGTTGCTATCCGCCAAATTCCTAACTTCGAATGGTGACACCGTTATGATTAACAATACACATAATACAGCTTATGATGAAGGTGGCATGCGGGAGAAGGAGATGGCCTTTCTGCGAGATTTTTTATATACAGCCGATTCGTTGGGAATACGTTCCATAACCGGAGGGGATTGGAATCAATATCCGCCTGATTATATCCCGTCACAGGCTGAATTATCAAACCCTTATTTTGTTCCGCAGATGATAAATCCTCGCCTTTTCAATGATACTTGGAAGTTTGTATATGAAAAGGGCAAACCTTCTTTGCGTTATCTCGACAAACCATACTCTGAAGAGTCACTTACTACTCTTACCGATTTCTTTCTTTTGTCACCTGGTTTGACAGCTGGGTCGATACGAATTGTTGATAATCGTTTCGTGACGAGCGACCATAATCCTGTGATTATGGATGTCGTTATAGAAAATGAAAAATAACCTTGTCGAGATTATTCTGTTAATTTTTTCACAGTAAGTTTTTTAATAAGTAAAAAAAATCTATCTTTGAGGCTCATATGAAAGTCAAACAGACACGGCCTCAGTATTTAATGCATTGATATTATGAATATTCCGGTTGATTTAAAGTATTCTAAAGACCACGAATGGATTAGAATCGAAGGTGATGTCGCTTATATAGGCATTACCGATTTTGCACAAAGCCAGCTTGGCGATATAGTTTTCGTAGATGTTACCACTGAAGGAGAAACTCTTGGTCAAGGCGATGTTTTCGGAACTATCGAAGCAGTAAAAACCGTTTCGGATGCTTTTATGCCAATGGGAGGGGAAGTGCTTGAATTCAATGAAGCCTTAAATGATTCTCCCGATGCGGTCAATAAGGATCCATACGGAGCAGGTTGGATGATTAAGATCAAAGTCAGCGATATGTCGGAAATGGATTCATTGCTGTCGGCCGAAGATTATGCTAAATTGATAGGTTAATTATAAATTGTTATAAGATCATGAGTAAAGTTACAGTTGTCGGTGCCGGTAATGTAGGTGCTACATGTGCGAATGTTATTGCAACGAGAGAAATTGCAGACGAATTGGTATTGCTCGATATTAAAGAAGGAGTATCGGAAGGTAAAATGTTGGATATATACCAGACTGCGACCTTGATGGATTTCGATACAAAACTTACAGGTGTTACAAATGATTACGAAGTTACAGCTAATTCAGATGTAGTTGTCATTACATCAGGTCTTCCTCGCAAACCGGGTATGACTCGTGAAGAACTTATTGGTGTAAATGCCGGTATAGTTGCAGATGTTGTCGCTAAAGTGTTGAAATATTCTCCTAAAGCGATTATCATCATAGTTAGTAACCCAATGGATACAATGACTTATTTGGCTTTGAAGAAAAGCGGTCTTCCTAAAAACCAGATTTTCGGTATGGGTGGCGCTTTGGATACAGCACGATTCAAATGCTATTTGGCAAAGGCTCTTAAAGCCAACTCTAACGAAATCGAAGGAATGGTGATCGGTGGACACGGTGATACTACGATGATTCCTCTATATGCAAAAGCTACTTATAAAGGTATTCCTGTTACGGATCTTCTTGGCAAGGAAGAATTGGAACAGGTGGTTGCCGACACTATGGTAGGAGGTGCTACATTGACTAAATTGCTCGGCACTTCAGCATGGTATGCTCCGGGAGCTGCTGCAGCTTATGTGGTTGAATCTATAGTTCGTGACCAGAAAAAAGTAGTTCCATCTTGCACATACCTTGATGGTGAATATGGACAGAAAGATATCTGTATAGGGGTTCCTGCCGTTATCGGAAGAAATGGAGTTGAAAAAGTTATTGAACTCAAACTTACAGAAGAAGAAAAAGCATTGTTTGAAAAGAGTGCTGCTGCTGTTCGTAATACAAATGCAGTTTTAAAAGAGATAAAAGCTTTGTAATATAAAATTTATATGATGATGACAAGTGCCACCTTATGGTGGCACTTGTTTTTATAGTTATATTGTATATGTATGGTGGTACTCCGTATTTAACATTTGTCAAATGTTAGAGCAATATTGTGTGTATCTTATGCTTACATTATATTCTGTTTATAATCGAAATGTCCATAAGTTGACTGTTCATACAAATTCTGGATATTTCAATACTTAAGTTTATTTATTGCTTGGGTTGAAAATCGACTTCGTAAAATTTGAATTCTGGTTTTGTTATAGCACCGGTAGCGGCATCTATTCCCCAGCCAAAAATATTTGCAAGATTTATTACAGAGACAGCATTAAATGTTTTGTTTATTATTAATACAGATTGTTCGTAATTTTGGGTTTCAGCTTTTACGACAGTTTCATTGAATCTCCCTTTAATTTTTAGAGTATAAGGTAATGTAACTGTTCCAATTTTATAGCCATCAACTGCTAATGTAGTA
>CASFSC010000024.1 GCA_949296995.1 uncultured Alistipes sp.
TGTCAATATCATAACCAAAATGCCTAAGGATAAAGTCGAAATAGATGCATCAATGAGGTATGGTACTCGTTTTCAAGGTAATGGTAATGAAACACTCGGAGGGACTGCCACTGATAATGATATAACCCGTTATCGCAACAAGTTGGATTTACCTAACTTAAAAGGAGACTTGTCGGTAGGATTCAACACAGGGAAGTTCAAATCGCTTACGATAGCTTCATATCGGACGGTTGATGCGGTGAAGCTTGTCGGAACAAAAGATGAAGTCAGACATTATGCCAAAGGTGCTCTGAAAGAAATGGGTCCTAAAATGACACCTGTAACAGGACCTGGAGGAGAGATAATAGGTATGCGTCCGATAATGAATTCTGATACGGGTATGCCGGTATTCGAAGTAAAAAAAACGAATCAAAACGACACTACAATTGTGGTTCCTCCTGATTCCAGGGGATTGAGTGTGAGCGGGTGGCAGGATTTAAATCTCAGCCAAAGGTTTGATTATGAATTGTCTGAGAAATTCAGATTTCAACTCTCCGGATCATATTTCGATAAAAAACGTTATGATTTCAACGGCAGTATCCTCGACGAAAATCCCATGTCCAACAATTCGAAGCCTTGGACTTATGAAAAATATAGCGGTTATAATGTCAAAGCCTTGATGGAACACTCTCCAAACGAAAACAATAAAATATACTTGTCATTCCTTCGTGATGAATATTTCCGCAGTCTCGATTCATTGAATGGTATGTCTGTGCCAAAACAGAGACATACATATAATATCCCAAGATTGTTATGGACACTCAAGGCAGGACAGTATAACCGACTTACCACTGGTGTGGAATTCACAAATGAAAAATTGCGTTTCGATTTGAATGCGTCTGAGAAAGGATACGACGATCCTAAAAGTATGAATACCGTATCAGCGTATGTTCAGGATGAAATATCAACCAATACGGCATTCAGTTTTGTTGCTGGGGTACGTGGTGATTACAACAACCATTTCGGGTGGGGAGTGACACCAAAGGCATCGGTAAAATATACATACAAGAATTTTTCTGTAAGAGCCAACTATTCAAATGGATACAGAACACCTACGCTGAAGGAGATGTTCATGGAATTTACAGTGCCGATTCCTGGTACAACCACGGTCATAATGGGCAATGACAAACTACGCCCAGAAAGGAATAATTACATCTCTTTATCGGCAGAATACAATAACGATATAATTAATGCTTCTGCAACTGTTTATAACAGTTTTTTCCGTAACAAAATAGATGTACGCGGCGAAATGGGAGAAGATCAGTCGGTAATATTGAAATATCAAAACATAAATCGCAGTAAATTTGCAGGTATAGAACTTATGGCTCGTGCAAAACTTGCCCGCGGATTATATGTCAAGGCAAACTACAACTATATATATCAGACCGACGATGCACCGGAAGAATCCACTCAATATATATATCCAAGTCCTCATACTGCGACTTTCCGTGCTGATTACGGTTTTACGTTATTTGGCGGATACGTGGGAATAAATGCTCTGGTCAGATATGTCGGACCTAAAGACTATGAAGATTTCATGACATATATCGAAATGGGAGACGGCCAAAGCATGAGCAGTATGCAGATGATAACCGGTTCGTACTCTGCTCACCATGACGGATATGCCGTATGCAATGCCGCAATAAATGCCGAAATCAAAAAATGTGTCACATTAACGCTCGGTGTAGACAATATTTTCAATTATCGTCCGGAAATCATCAACTTTAATTCTGCTATTGTCATGCCGCGCAATTTTTTCATAAAGGTAGCTTACTCCTTTAACTCTAAAAAATAGAGAGTTATATAAACTGACGCAGTAAGTATAAACACGTATTTTAAGGTTTTGACCGACTCTTAAAGTTAAAATTATGCCTTTATCAAGGTAAAAAATAATACTTTTGTAGTGTTTAAAAATGACCCTGAACTTAAGAAAGTATGAATGATTTTCAAGCAACGAAATACAGGTTGCAAACAGTAGCCACAGGACGCACTTTTGAAGATAAAGGTTGGATGCTGGATGATACGGATTGTGAACATCCTTCACTTATAAGAGCCGTATATGATTGTAAACAGATCAATCCCAAACCGATAGAACACGGAATATACAGATTTGCCGATTGGCTTCCGATATCTCGAACATTAAAAGGTTCTTGTGCCCCTGTCACATACAAAAGTAAAGGACTTGCCAAACATTTGGGATTAAAAAACCTTTATATAACTTTCAACGGCTATTATCCTGCAATAGGAGCACACATGTCGACATGTTCTTTTAAAGAAACCGAAGCTTTTTCGGTATGCGCCAGATTGTCGGAAAAACATTACGGGAAAGTATTGGTAGTAGCATCAGCAGGAAATACTGCGAGAGCATTTGCAAAAGTATGTTCCGATAACAATATTCCTCTTTTGTTGAGTGTTCCGGAAGATAATCTCGACGCATTATGGTTCGATGCACCATTGAACGATTGTGTCAAGCTTATAGCTTCTGAACGAGGAGGAGATTATTTTGATGCAATACATTTGAGCAATCTTGCACTGAAAGCGAAAGGATTTTTCGCTGAAGGTGGAGCAAAAAATATTGCACGACGTGACGGTATGGCAACGACCGTACTGTCGGCTGCCACACATATCGGACGTATTCCCGACTACTATTTCCAAGCTGTAGGCAGTGGAACAGGTGCAATAGCCGCATGGGAAGCCAATCTGCGACTTATCGAAGACGGACGTTTCGGCAATCATAAAATGAAACTCATTGTTTCCCAAAATGCGCCGTTTGTTCCAATGTATAATGCATGGAAAGCCGGATCTCGTGAAATGCTTCCTTATGATGACAATCAGGCACGTATAGATGTAGAACATATCGATGCCAAAGTTTTGTCGAACCGTAAACCGCCTTATGGAATAAAAGGAGGGTTGTTCGACGCTCTTGTAGATACAGGAGGAGATATTATGATTGCCACAAACGAAGAAGCGAGAGCTGCAAAAAAATTGTTCCTAGATCTGGAAGGCGTAGATATATATTCTGCTCCCGGTGTAGCTTTGGCAACCTTGATACAAGCCGTAGAGAATAATTCTATCGACAAAGACAAAATTATAATGTTGAATGTAACAGGTGGCGGTGAATCCCATTTCAAAAAGAACAGAGGATTGCATTATCTTAAACCATCTGCAGTATTTCCAATAAATCCTGATCCGGACGAAGTAGTAGCAACAGTTTCAAAATTGTTTGCTTAAAATATATTGTCTGACAACTCTTATTTTGTGATTTTACTCCTGTCAAAGCAGTTTTGACAGGAGTGTTTTTTATGTCGGAACGAGGTCAACCAAATATTTATTTAGACTCAGTTTGGTTTTTCATGAATCCTGACTATCGAGAATAGAGATAACTCATGACAATAATACAAATGCAATATCTGTCGAATATAAAATCGAAAATAAACTTATACGATAAAATATAACCCAATCGGATATCATATAATCTTTTAGCAAGATTATATATTTAATTAAAATCAAAGCAATAATTTTTGATTTTTTGAAGATGAGTCAGGCCAGAGATTGAACCAAGGTTTTTTCAAGTTTTGCACGCTGACGATATATTTGTCATTTTTCTCTTTTTGAGAAGTTGT
>CASFSC010000025.1 GCA_949296995.1 uncultured Alistipes sp.
AACTGAGTCCTGTTCAGAAAAGCGGTTAATTGAGAGAATACGTATTTGTCTTGGAACATAGCAGCCATTTGTATTAGACTGCAAAGTTGCAAAATCAAGTCCGTTTCATTCCAAAAAACCGTGTAATTGACTATATTTCAATAATTTCAAAGAACTATTTATCAACTTTTACGGGACAGTAGTGAACCGCAATACAAAATACAAGTTCAGTACGGTTAAGGCCGTCAAGGCTTCGATGGCTCAATTTGCAGCCTACCAGCGGGCGGCTCGGACGAAATTTGATTTTGACGACATAACGATGGACTTCTACCGCAAATTCACCAACTGGCTTGCAAGAAAAGGATACACGATCAACTCGATCGGGAAATGTATAAAAGATCTTAAAAATATCCTCGCCAACGCCCAGGAGGATGGGTTGCATGAGACAGAGGAGTACAAACGTCGCAAATTCAAGGTAACGGCAGAAGAGGCCGATAACATCTACCTGACACGAGAAGAGTTGGCAGCCATTGCTGCCGTAGATCTTTCCAAGCTGTCAAAAGGCTATTCGGATGCCCGCGATCTCTTCCTTGCCGGATGCTGGCTGGCCCAGCGTATCAGCGATTATAACCATCTCTCCCCGTCAAATATTGAGACGCGCACCGAGCAAGTGGTTGTCGACGGGCAAGTCGTTGCTCAGGAACGCATTTACATCAATCTCATACAACAAAAGACCGGCGTCCGTGTTATTTTCCAGCAAACAAGGAGTTGAGGGAGCTGTTGGCAAAATACGACAATCGTCTGCCTTACATATCGGACCAGAAACTGAATAAGTACATCAAGGAGATAGCCATGATGGCCGGGATCACAGAAGAGGTCGAGATCACCTCAACACGCGGCGGAGAACACAACAAAGAGTTGATCCCTAAATGCATGCTGGTCAAGAGCCATACAGCACGACGCACAGGAGCTACACTTATGTATTTGTCTGGGATGGATGCATACGACATCTGCCGCATTACAGGGCACTCGTCCATCACCACCCTGCGCAGATATCTCAAAGCCGACGAACTGGACGTGGCAACAAAGATCAGCAAATACGATTACTTTGAATAAAACAACTATTATGCATACTTACCAAGACGAAAAGCAAGAGATTACGGAGCGAATGCACCGGCACTTTATCAACCCTCAATTACTCTGCAAGGAGCCTGAATACAGTCTCCTCGAAGACCTTCGACGCTTATTGGAACTGGCTCTTAAGGAGGACGACAAGAAAAAAGAATACTGCGACCTATTCTATGCCGTATTTTCATTCTTTCTTCAGTCCACAGAGTCTTGTACAGCTTATTTCGATAAGGATAATAATCTGCTATTAGAACAATACAAAACAGGATCAACCATAACCTGCTTCGAAGATTACGAAGGAGGGTCTCTAAAAACGAGGTATATTTATGATGATGGGGCCGCAGAAACAGGCCGGAAATATATCTTCATGAAGAAAAAGATCTCATCAACCGAGAACATAGCTATTCCGGCACAAAAGCTATTGCACGATCTAATCTTCCAAAAGAATACAAAGTATACACAAACCATCTATAACCGACCGATAGACAAAGTCAAAATCGATCAACTCAAGAAGAAGTCAAAAGATAATAATAGCCCATACCTCATAACCAGAGATAAACGTTATCTTTACATAGATAAATGGGCTGGGGATTCTTACAATATGGTTCTGGATGACGCATGGCCTCACTTTATCAACCTGCTATCTCAGGCCGACACGCTTCAATTGACCGACGATACACTCATGCTTCCACGCATTTGTCATCTGTTTAAAGCAATACAGTTCGGATACCCGGCAATATCCTACGATACATATAAAAAACAATACAATCATTGCTTGTGTGGAGACTCAACGTATGGATGGAAAAATATCCTAAAAGATTCGCATCGAATGAGATACTACGAAAGCATAGAACCTCAGTTAATACATTTGTGTTATTTCGATCCTAAAACCGGATGGAGTGCAAGTTTACAAAAGCTGCAAGCCCTAATATACCAACTATGCAAGTGTGCTTACTTTAAATTTGATATATATCCTAAAGACGATACAATAAACGCAAATGCACTTATCCCCGCGGTAAAAGACTATTTCAAAATTGATTTTGGGACAAAAAGCCGCAAACAGTTACTAACTCCGTCCAGACTAAAAAGGATAAATATAAAGATTATCTCTGAAATCCATATTTCATCTTGACAAGATTCAATACATGTATTTTACACGCCTTTGTGTATTTTACATCATAAGCCGCTATTATACAGCGGCTTATTTTTTTACACTTGACTTAAGCATATAAACAGCCATATATTGAGTCGTATTTATAAAACTTATCGAATATGAGGAATTTATTGGATATGCCTATATGGCAGATGACGGGAGCGGAGTTTCTCGAACTTCAGGCGATGGCTCCCGCGCAGAAGGCAGTCGAGGCAAGGCCCGACTCGCAATCGCCCAGACATGTACACGGACTGAGGGGACTCCAGGAGTTGTTGCAATGCAGTCACACAACCGCCAGCCAGCTCAAAAGCAGCGGCGTGCTGGACGGGTGCTACACCCAGTACGGCCGCAAAATCGTATTCAACGCAGAAGCTGTACTCTCACGATACGGCCAATACAAGAAAGGAGGGCGGAAATGAAACCATACACAGCAATAGACGACTGGCGTGAAGATCTCATGCAAGGAGATACCCCCATCCTCGATGGACTGTTCGCCCAACCTCAACCCGAAAACCATACGCCCCGTACTGTCACTGTTTCCGAGGAGTTGAACACCCAAGCCGACACGCTATCGATAGATCCCGGGGAGATGCCATCCGTTGAGGATGTCATCAAAAGTAATATCGTTGAATCACCCGACGGCGTGCCATCATTTCCTATTGACGGGTTCCCAATGGCCACACGAATGTTTATACAAGAGATCTCCCGTGTGTATGGAGTTCCGGTCGATTTCCCGGCTGTTGCGATATTGGCTGCTGTAGCGGCCGCTCTTCGCAAACAGATCTACACCGACCAGCGGTATAAAAACTATCCGCAGTTATGGATCATGATCGTAGCCTCAAGCGGCATCGGCAAGTCCGAACCGCTCAAACTGGCCTTTGCTCCATTGGAAGAGAGCGACCGACTCGCAGCTAAACAGTACGAAAGCGAGTATGACGCATTCGAGGCACGCATGTTTGCAGCAGGCAGTCGCAAGGAACAGGCTCCACTACAACGCGAGCGACCCGTCTACAAGCAATGTCTGATCACCGACACAACCCCCAAAGCGCTCTATCGCGCCATAGCCATCAACGATGGCATCACCCTTTATCGGGACGAACTGGCCGGCTGGTTCAAGGATTTCGGCAGGTATAACAAGTCAGGTGAGGTACAGAATTATCTTTCGATATTCAACAACCGGCAGATACAGCTCGCACGCAAGGGAGATGGCAACCGACTCATCGTCGATCCCTATCTTTCGATCGTCGGGACCATCCAGCCAGATGTCCTGCGTTCGACGCTGAAGAAGGATCAGATGCTCGACAACGGAATGGCCCAACGTTTTCTCTTTGCCTTTCCTGACAATGTGAAACGCGCCTACACCTCTACCCACGCCCTGAACCCCGAGTTGACCGAGTACTATGCCCGAATGATACACGCCGCAGAGAGTTTCTCAAAAATGGAGCCCACGGAAATCCGCTTCGACACCGAGGCCCTGAAGTTGATCGAGGCCTTTGACAACGAGATAACCGATCGTACCAATGCAACAACCGACGACTATTTGCAAGGACTCTATTCGAAGATGAATATTCACCTGCAGCGACTACTCCTGGTACTTTGGTTTATTCACGAAGGGGACGCTATTCTCCGCTGGACGGAGAACCGACAATAGAAGGAAGAATCGTCCGGCAGTCCGTCGAAATATGCCACTACTTTATCGCTACGGGCGAAAAAGTCTACGACATGGTACGACAGTACTCTCCATTAAAAAACATCGGAAACGAAATGCTGATTCGCGAGGTGGCCTCTCGATACCGAATCAAGAATCAAACGGAACTGGCCAAAGTTCTCGGGATCTCTCAACAGGCCGTATCGAAGATGTTGATATCACCAGAAAAGCCTATATAGCAGGTTGTGGGTTGTATGCCTGCAACATATTAAGCAACAATAATATACATTAAAATACTCCACAACCTCACAACCTTGACGTATGATTAATACGACATATAATAAGGAACACATATATCGCCAACGATCTTGCCTCAACTGCTAGTTGTTCGAAAAATGCTTTACCTCGTGCAACGAGCAGATGGTATGGGCGGACTGCGCGAAATACGGATGCCGACGCTACTTATCATCCGAGAAGGATTTGATGGAAGAGCGGCCACGCCTGAAACAAAGATAAAATATATAATGAAACATACAGCTATGAATAAAGACAACAGTATAAACATCATAAAGCAAATCCCCATCCGGGATTACCTTGCCCGCCGCGGCATATTCCCCTCAACCGAACGTACCACCCACGGAGTATATCTGTCACCATACAGACAAGAACGGGATCCAAGTTTCCGGGTCGATTACCATAAAAATCTATGGTACGACTTCGGAACGAGCGAAGGAGGTTCGATCATCGACCTCGTTATGAAAATGGAGCATTGCAACTGCAAAGAGGCAATACGTCTACTGGACGGACAACCTTTCACCAACATTGTTCCGATTACACAACCCAAGACGCCCAAAAGAGAGATACAACGTAGCCCCATCGAGATCCTCGACGTCGAGGAGATAACGACGTCCGAATTACTCGCATATGCCAACGAACGTGGTATCAACACGCCAACCCTCCGTCTCTACTGTTCCGAGGTCCACTACCGGATCGGGCATGCGGACTACCGTGCTATCGGATTCCGCAACGATTCCGATGGCTGGGAGCTGCGCAATCGCGAGCGCAAGATAAGCAACAGTCCCAAGGACATAACGATAATAGATCGAGATTCAACCCGCGTTGCCGTATTCGAAGGATTCTTCGATTTTCTCTCGGCCATCATGCTCGGAATCGGCAACCAGATTGACATCTTGGTACTGAACTCCGTCTCCAACCTGCAGCGAGCTACGGCCTATTTACTCCACCACAAGGCTATCAACCTCTTTCTTGATAATGATGAGGCTGGCCGACGCGCCACACGACAAATCGCGGAGATAGCCACCTCATTGAGAATATACGACTACGCTCCGCAATACGGACAATACAACGACCTGAACGAATATCTGACAAGCACACAGCCATGCCATACAAAAAAGTAAACAACAACAAACGTTCGGACACATCTGTCTCTTCGCACAAACAGACTCCTCGACAGCTAAGACGCGATATAATCAACCGCCGCGAACGACTGGCTTTGATTCTGCATTGCCTTTGCGGTTACACGCAAAGCGAGGCTTATGCCACGGCATTCGATTTCCGAGGATCTCATACCTCGCTGGGACCGATTGCCAGCCGCTTCTTCTCCTCACCCAAGATCCACGCCGCTGCCCAGCTTTTCGTGCGCTATTACGACGGAGTACCCTATCATATCAATACAAAGTATGTAGTGGATTAACCTACTTAAATATATCAACATATTACGCCGAAATAATCACATAATAGGCTACATTGTGAATATATCATGTTTTTAGTTATATTTGCATAAACAACCAGCTAATCTACCATACTCATGCATATATACGACGAGATACAAAATATCTGGCTATCCTTTATTGAGATTATCAAGTTTACCGGTTCATGGACTGAAACAGTAATCAATGTCACTCTCTTAGTATCAGCCATATATACTTTCTTCTTTTTAATATATATACCGATCTTATTTCCACTGCGTAAATTATTTAAGACTCCTAGCATTCCGTTCTCTGAAGCTACAATAATCGCATGGAAATGCAGACGCCACCCAACGTTGTTCTTGCGTTTCTATATTGAGACGGCTATTATTAACTATTCTTCATCGCAAACTTGCCATAATCAGTGGCGTGAAATACGCTCGATATTTGAAAATTATCTTGAGGAATATAATCGCACCGGACTTTTCTATATACGCACATCCTCTGTTTCAGATATTGTTACCGAAGAAAAAAAAGAACTAATTAAAAACTACTTCGAGCTTTGTTCTATTGATGGGAAATACGCACAGCACAATCTCTTCTGGAAAAGATATATACGCAAGAATAAAGATTACTCTCCATCATCATTTGCCTCCAATCTCTCTATTTCAAACGGTTATTTAGCCCCCATGGCTAGAATCACCGGCTTAAACGACAGATTTGAACAAAATTGGCAAAAGATTATCAACAATTATATCAGAATAAGCACCAGCAATACTGCTCACATTCCAATTGCTGCAACAAGTTTAACATATACGTGGCTTATGTGGGGGCCTAGCGTACAAATCTCATACGACCAGCTAGATAACGCATCTAACTGCAAAAAGACATTAGGTATATATGGTTGTGGGGATGAGGCGAACAGCGTTCACGTAGCCATCAACCGTCAGTTACACAATGATATCACGTCAAACAACTCATTTTGTGTAAATTGCTCGATTGTAGGAAAGCTTCACAATCCATCACATTACATAAAATCAGAACGTTTGAAGTTTAATCCCACATCGCGTATATTTATTGATAGAATACACTATTCCAACCAAACATCCCCTGAATACATTATCGATATTGAGCACATAGAACAGCCAAATACTCCCAACGCTCCCGGATACTTTACAGCATACATATGGGCCATGTTCTGCTTTAAAGACAAGATCATAGACAGCAAACACGATTCATTCAATCCTGCGGATATGATTGTGTTGTTTGAACATACAAACTTAGCCGATATGGATAACTATCAATTTCTTTGCGACTCTCTCATATCTAAGATAAAACGCTTTTTCAAACAAATCGCAACCACAGAACATGGTAAGTATGTGTATTGCTGTGCCATGAACCATGAAATAGATTCCACTATAAGGGATATTATATCCAAAGGAGATATGCCGACAAATGTTGAAATAGGCAACGTTAGCATGCTGACTGTCCTCGAAAGCATAGACTCACATTTTTGTATCGCGAATCTAATTGTCGTTAGCAGGGAGCGATATCCCGACATTATAAAACTCCATTATACCATTAACAAATCTACAGGACTACAAGAATTATGTGACCTGCTTGCAAATACACAGTCAATCGTCGTAGGAACCGAAACGGAAAAAGGAGAATTATTAGGAATATGTATAATGTGTAATAACAATATATCTGCCGACTATATTGCAATCGCGCCACAAGCGGCAGTCTCAGAACGCGATCTAGAAGACTTTTGTAGGCATACGCTAAATGAAAAAACAGCGAGTGTCAATTCCAACTAACTATGGATATATAATACGTTTATGAGAGAATAGATCAATATATATTTCTTCTCATGAGTTCAATCTTTCCACGAGTCTTAATATTATTAAGGACTTGGTCAGCTATCCCAGATCGGATTCTTGGATTTTTTAATACTGTTATATAAAAGAACCGACACAAATGGGAGTAAACGATACTTGCATCAATATAGTCATTGTCCGAACGAACATTCAACGACAAGGTTCGACAAGGTTCGCTATTAACAGATAAAGGAGGTTGAACATAATCTATTGCTAGTCGTCTATACCCACGTTTAACCCACCACATCAATCTTTCGTATGGATCAATACCAGAATCCATACTATCCTGAATATATTCTGCTTCATTCATTAATTCAGGGACATTCTGTTCGCAGAAGAAATACATATCAGAATATTTAACATCACGACGACGTAGCCAATCAGCGGCAAAAGATTCCGCCGCTAAAAGAAGTTTTGTCGCAATTCCTTTACCCCGAACTTCGGCATCTGTGAATATATATATAATATGCACCGATACACATGATATATCCGGGAGGCAAAACACGACAAAATTTACTCCGCCCACAATATTCTGATTTACATCTACAGCCTTAATCCACAATTCGGCAAAGGGGCCATATTTATTTTGCAGGACTTCATTCTTATTAAATGCACTTGTCTTTATAAAGCCATCTATGCTTTCCTTTTCACCGGGCAATGTAAATATACTATCGTAAAGTTCATAAAGACAGGCAAACCCAGGAGACAAAGGGTCATCAATCAGAAATTTAATTTCCTCTGCATTAATAAGTCTCATGTATAGCTAATTAGATATCTACAAATATAAGACAACAATCCATAGCCAGCAAATCATTCAATCAAGATCTACAATTTATCACTACATCTCATGCAATAGTTTATAATAAAACACACTAGTGTCCGGAGAAAAATTCTCCGACAAGGGTTTAATTATTAAACATCAATAAGTTACAAGTATCAGAAAATTTTTCGATTAGAACATCAGTAACTTTGCGGTAGCCATCAAGAGGTTATCCGCAAGCCATGAACA
>CASFSC010000026.1 GCA_949296995.1 uncultured Alistipes sp.
AAAATGCTTTCATATATTTTCGTTTTGTTGCTATTGTCGTTTTTCCTGACGGTCCTTTCTTTGTATCTTTATCGTCGAAGGAGAAGAGAAAAACAGTATTGGGCCCGGATGATGACTGTTAATCGTTTGAAGATGGCTTTAGTGCGTAGTCGGGTATCTCCTCATTTTATATTTAATGTACTCAATGCCGTATTGCCTTCACTTCGTCAATATGGTGAGTTGGATCAGCCGATCAGGTTGTTGGTTAAGGTGTTGAGAAGTAATCTCTCATTCTCGGAACGATTAGCTGTACCTATGTCGGAGGAGATCGGTTTTGTAAAAGACTATCTGCGTTTGCGTCTTTGGAGTGATCCGGACCGGATTCGTATTGTGTGGGATTTGCCTGAACCATTACCTTCGGGTTGGCTGGTTCCTTCCATGTTTATTCAGATTCCGGTGGAAAACGCTGTGAAACATGCTTTCGATCCGGACGATCGGGATGCTTGCGTTCGTATCCAGGCATGGGAGAAGGAGGAATATTTGCGCATTCAAATATTGGATAATGGTGATGGCTTTTGGCCGGATCGTGAATCAAAAACAGCTTTTTCACATACGGCAGAGCAAGGAACAGGATCCGGTTTACGTATTATTCAGCAGACAGTTGACCTGTTGAACCTCCGGAATGTGAAGAAGATGAGTTTTTCAGTACAGAACCGTGAACAACTGGCCCCTGACACTCATGGGACCTTGGTCACGATTGTTATACCTTTGGATTATATGTTTGAGCTATGAACGAAGAAATTACAGTAGTTATTGTGGATGATGACCCCGTTTCTATCCGTAACTTGAGCAACGACTTAATGACTTATCCGGATATTCAAATTTTGGAAACGACTACATCGGTAGAGAAAGCACAGAAGATCATTATTCGTCAACAACCGGATCTTCTGTTCATGGATGTGGAGATGCCCAAACAGTCCGGTTTGGAGTTGTGGAAGTCGATCCAATCTGATGTGCATGCCAATATGCGAGTCGTGTTTTATACTGCTTTCGATTCTTATCTTCTGAAAGCGTTGCGAGCCTCAGCTTTTGATTTTCTTATGAAACCTTATTTACCAGAAGAATTGGATGAGATAATTAATCGTTTCCGTTCCGTTTTCTATCGGAGTAAGGCAAATATGGAGCAGTCAATGCGTCGGCTATTAGCTGATGACCGTAAATTCGCTATCCAAACCGTGACAGGTCTGTTGTTTTTGAAACGGCGGGATGTCTTGATGTTTCGTTTCTCCGAATCGAGCCGTTGTTGGCAACTTTTGCTTGCTGATCGGTCAGAGTATAAACTTCGAATGAGTCTTGCCGCCCGTGATTTGTTGAACATGAGTGTCTCCTTTGTTCAAATCAGTCAAAATTGCATCGTAAACCTAGAGCATCTTTGTACGATTGAGAATAAGACGCTCGAATGTCGTCTTTATCCACCTTATGATGACATAGAGCTAATCGCCTCTCGGCGTTACTACGGGAAGGTGAAGGAATTGTTGGAGATTATTTGATTCTTTCCAATTATTTTTGTTTTATCCGCTGTTTTTAACCGCTTAACCGTAAAAATTGCAGTTTGTCCGTGTTTTGGGATTAGGGTTGTTGTGAAAAGTCGTTTGTATAGGTACCTTTGGCATCCATAAATAGGACCTAGTGCGCAAATGCAATGCTGTGCTCTTTGGGGAGACTGGTTTGGTTTTGAGGATAGTGTTTAATTGTATTTAAAGATCACCAACCCTAATCATATATATGTTTGGAAGCCTTCGAAAGAAAGAGGGATTTTCTGATTTTTCTCGTTACAAATCAGTTATAGATACGATGACAGGAATCTATTTAGTCAAGTTCGAGTCTTTAAAAGGGCTTGAAAAGGAGATTTCCTGTCATCGTATTGTTTTTTAAGCAATCCATTAAAAATGAATAAAATTAATAGGGAGACCTGTCATCTGAAAAAAAAATAGAATGTCTTGTCTATTAGGCAAGATTGGTCTATATTTGCAAAATCTTTAGGAACAGAAGATCAAATTTAACTCTATTTTAACCATTGGGGTTTGATTGGGTCGGAAATCAAAAAAGTTTTTAACTATATAGTCATTCTGTTAAAAGATAAAACGAGTTTTTTGAGAGATATGAATTGGCATTTGAAAAAAAATGTGACCGGGCAGGGGATAAACGTCAGAAAATGTCCGGTAAGGAATTTGTTATGGATCGCTTTGTGTGCGGTCATGTGTGGTGTCTTATCGGGTTGTGGCTCGCGTAAGAATGTAGTTTATCTCCAAGATGTGGAGCCTTTAAAACAGGAAAAGATCGAGCGTCAGTTCCAGATGTACATTCATGAGGATGACTTGTTGGCTATTATGGTCAATAGTAAGGATCCTGAACTGGCATTGCCTTTCAATATGCCGGTAGTGACTTATCAAATTGGAGCTCAAACAACGGCTCAGCAGCGAATTTTGGGTTACTTGGTGGATACGAATGGAAATATTGATTTCCCGATCTTAGGAAAAATTCATGTGGCAGGTTTAACTCGTTTGCAGTTGACGGAATTGATTAAAAATAAATTGATAGAGGAGGATTTGATTAAGGATCCTGTGGTAACAGTTCAATTCCTGAATTTCAAGGTGTCAGTTATGGGCGAGGTCTCGCGTCCAGGTTCATTTACGATCAATAGTGACCGTATTACCTTGTTAGAGGCTCTCAGTATGGCTGGAGATTTGACGATTTATGGACGTCGTGACCGGGTTGCGGTAATTCGTGAGGTTGATGGACAGCGGACTATCCTATTCCATGATTTGCGTTCAGCTGATATCTTCTCTTCTCCTTGTTATTATTTGCAACAGAATGATATTGTATATGTAGAGCCAAACAAGGCAAAGGCCGGT
>CASFSC010000027.1 GCA_949296995.1 uncultured Alistipes sp.
GTTGCCGGACTTAAGTGTGTACAGGGTAAGTCTATCGTAAATTCCATCTCGCTGAAAGAGGGTGAAACGGAATTCTTGAGACGTGCGGAACTCGTTCACCGTTATGGAGCAGCAGTCGTCGTGATGCTTTTCGATGAAAAAGGGCAGGCGGATCTGTATGAACGTAAAATCGAAGTGGCCGGACGTGCCTATAAATTGCTTACAGAGGCAGGATTCCCTCCTGAAGATATAATATTCGATCCCAATGTATTGGCCGTTGCCACTGGAATAGAACAACATAATTCTTACGGTTTGGATTTTATTCGGGCTTGTAAATGGATCAAGGAGAATTGTCCTTATGCCAAGGTCAGTGGAGGTGTCAGCAATTTATCGTTTTCATTCAGAGGTAATAATGCAGTCCGTGAAGCAATGCATTCTGTGTTCCTTTATCATGCTATTGCCAATGGGATGGACATGGGGATTGTCAATCCCTCGATGTTGCAGGTATACAGTGAAATACCACAGGAATTGCTCACTTTGTGTGAAGATGTCGTATTAAATCGCACTCCAGATGCTACTGAAAAGCTTACGGCTTATGCCGAACGGATCAAAGGTACTACAGTGGCTCATGCTGATGATTCGGTACGTCTGGCCTGGCGTAATGAAAATGTTGAGGAACGGATTAAATATGCCATGTTAAAAGGAAATACCGATTTTATTGATGAAGATACTGAAGAGGCATATCGTAAAATAGGTAATCCTTTGGGTGTTATAGATGGACCTTTGATGGCAGGAATGAGTCGTGTGGGAGAACTTTTTGGAAGCGGTAAGATGTTTTTGCCTCAAGTGGTGAAAAGTGCACGTGTGATGAAACGTGCTGTGGCTGTTCTGACTCCATACATAGAGAGTGAACGGGATGCAGGACATGCCTCGATGGCAGGTAAAATCTTGTTGGCTACGGTGAAAGGAGATGTGCACGATATAGGAAAAAATATCGTTTCGGTAGTTATGGCTTGTAACGGTTATGAGATAGAGGATCTCGGAGTTATGGTCGAGACGGATAAAATTATAATATCTGCTAAAAAATGGGGCGCGGATGTGATATGTCTGAGCGGATTGATAACTCCTTCTCTCGAAGAGATGGCAAAGGTTATATCGCTGGCTGAAAAAGAGGGTATGCGTTTGCCTGTAGTGATAGGTGGGGCTACGACTTCGGACGTGCATACAGCGGTAAAACTGGCTCCCTTATACAGCGGGATGGTGGTACATTCAAAGGATGCCTCTGATAATGTAAGAATAGTTGGAGAACTGCTCTCACCGAGGCGAGACAAGTTTGAAAAAGAGTTGAAAGATAAACAACAGCGTTTGCGAGAAGATTTCGCCCGTAAAGAGAGTGTAAAACAGTATCGTACTTTAGAGAATGCGCGTGCCAACAGATTTAAGATCAATCTGGATAATGTTGCCATTCCATTGCAAACGGGTAAGATCGTATTCAAAGATTATCCGTTGAAAGATATCAGACCATATATAAATTGGACATATTTCTTTTCTGCGTGGGGGCTTGCAGGCCGTTATCCCGGTTTGTTCGAGCACCCTGAAAAAGGAGAAGAGGCTCGTAAGGTATATGCAGATGCACAGGCAATGCTTGACGAAATAGTTGAAAAAAGGTTGCTTCAGGCACGTGCCGTTGTCGCATTGTATCATGCTTGTAGCGATGGAGATGATATAGTGTTATATGCTAATGGGGCGAGAACCGAAGAACTGAAACGTTTGCCTCAATTGCGCAACCAACAGGTGAATGAACAATATTCGCTTTCGTTGGCTGATTTTGTTGCTCCTGTCGGAAGCGGAGTGGATGATTATGTCGGAGCCTTTGCCGTATCAGCCGGTTTCGGCCTTGATGATCTCGCGAATAAATATCGTAAGGAAGGCGATGATTATCGTGCCATTATGGCAAAATTGCTTACGGATCGTTTGACGGAAGCCTTTGCTGAGGTAATGCACAAATTCGTACGAACTGCTTTATGGGGTTATGAAAAACCTGGCGATTATACTACCGAACAACTTTTGAAAGGAGAGTATAGAGGTATCCGTCCGGCATTCGGCTATCCCTCTTCTCCGGATCATTCGATGAAAAAGGATATTTTTGAATTGATGGGAGTGGAGGAAGCCATAGGTATGAAACTTACGGAGAACTATATGATTTATCCCGGAGAGTCGGTATGCGGATTGTTCTTGGGTGCAAAAGAGGCCAAGAATTTTTCTGTCGACAAGATAGATGAGGAGCAACTTAAAGATTATGTGCAGCGTAGGGGATGTAGTGAAGAGTTGGTGCGGAGGATGATACCTCAACATATTCGTTAAAGGTAAGAAAGTTTTTTGAGTGGATGTTTAATGACTTATTTTGAGTGATTACTTTTGAATTATATATTACGCCGATATTTTCACGATAGATATATAAAGTTATGCAAGTAATAGATATTATACGACAAACTGAGAAAGAGGGAAAAACACGTTTCGGGTTTGAACTGTTGCCTCCATTGAAAGGTGAGGGAACAAAAAATATTTTTGATGCCATAGATCCTCTTATGGAGTTTAATCCTGCCTATATTAATGTTACATATCATCGTGAAGATGTTAAATATGTGGAAAAAAACGACGGACTTTTGGAGCGCCGTATTGTTAGACGTCGGCCAGGAACGGTGGGAATTTCAGGTGCCATTATGAAACGTTACGGGATGGATGTCGTCCCACATCTTATTTGTGGCGGAATGTCTAAATATGATATCGAAGATGCTTTGATAGATCTGGATTTCCTGGGAATCAATAATGTGTTGGCTCTTCGCGGAGACAATCTTAAAGGGGAAAACAGGTTTAATCCTCATCCGCAAGGACATGCACATGCGTGTGACCTCGTGCAGCAGATAAATGATATGAACAGAGGTATATTTATAGATGGTGAGGTTAAGGATTGTCATCATTCCTCTTTTTGCGTGGGCGTTGCAGGTTATCCGGAGAAGCATGCCGAGGCTCCCAATCGTAAGACAGATATGGAAAACCTTAAAGCCAAAGTCGATGCCGGAGCTGCATATATAGTGACTCAGATGAGTTTTGATAATGATAAAATATTGGCTTTCATTAAAGATTGCAAGGAATATGGTATTAATGTACCTGTGGTTCCTGGTATTAAACCTTTTTCAACCAAAGCTCAGTTAACTATGCTTCCACAGATATTTCATGTCGATTTGCCGGAAGATTTAGTCCGTGAAGTCAATAAATGTAAAAATAATGCTGAAGTGAGAGAATTCGGAGTTGAATGGGCCATAGCTCAAGGAAAGGCTTTGAAAGCCGCTGGAATTCCGATACTCCATTTTTATACAATGGGTAAAACCGATAATATGGTAAAAATTGCACAGGAATTATTCTGATGTGTTAAAAAAAATGTGCCTGAAATTGGCTAATATCAGGAATAGTTCTATTTTTGCAGAACAGAAACATTTATTAAGTAAATAAAAACAACATGGCTTACAAAATTAATCCAGATACTTGCGTAGCTTGTGGCTCTTGTATCGATGAATGTCCGGTTGAGGCTATCTCACCAGGTGATGTTTATGTTATTGATGCAGATAAATGTATCGAATGCGGTACATGTGCTGATGTATGTCCTTCTGAAGCTATCAGTCAGGAATAACATTGCATTGGAATAACATAATTCAAATAACGGGAGGGAGTAATATTAACTCCCTCTTTGTTTTTGACAAGTATGACCATTGACATTGTGGCGTTAATGACTCAGCAACGGGAAAAAATATTATATGCATATTGAGAATATATATCGAAAAGCGATTGAACTACAACCTCTCGATGTAGAGGAGGCATTGTATATATATGAAAATGCATCTCTCAGTGAGTTGATGTTGTTGGCCGATAATTTGCGACAAAAACATGTCCCCGGAAACATAGTTACTTGGCAGATAGACCGTAATGTCAATATTACCAATGTGTGCATATCGGGATGTAAGTTTTGTAATTTCCATTGTCGCCCGAGTCAAAAAGATAAGGCTTACATAACGACAATAGAACAATATCGTCAAAAAATAGATGAAACCATAAAGCTCGGAGGTGATCAGTTGCTTTTACAGGGAGGACTTCATCCTAAACTCGGTATAGAGTATTATGAAAATTTGTTTTCTGAATTGAAACGGTTGTATCCTTCTGTTCGGTTGCATGCGCTTGGAGCTCCCGAAGTGTTTCATATTGCCCGTATAAGTTCGCTCGATATCGAAACTACATTAAAGCGTCTTATTGCTGCCGGATTGGATTCTCTTCCCGGTGCAGGTGCTGAAATACTTGATAATGATGTGCGGCGACGTATCTCGCCTGCAAAACCTAACGCCGATCAGTGGCTTGACGTTATGCGCATAGCTCATAAACTAAATTTGCCCACTTCAGCAACAATGATGTACGGCCATGTGGAAACTCCTCGTCAAAGAATCGAACATCTTATTAAGATAAGGAATTTACAGGCGGAAGTTCCACCAGGGCATTATGGCTTTATAGCTTTTATCCCTTGGATATTCAGAAGCGATGGGACGCAACTCGAAAAAGAGGGGGTTGTGTCAAATTTTTCTCCTTCGGATTATATACGAATTATATCTGTCAGCCGTATCGTACTGAATAATATACATAATATACAAGCCTCATGGCTGACGGTTGGTAAGCAGACTGCCCAGATTGCTCTCCATGCCGGTGCCAATGACATGGGATCTATCATGATCGAAGAGAATGTCGTTTCATCTGCGGGAGCATCGAACAGTTTCGATGCCGCAGGCATACAACAAGCTATCCGTGAGGCAGGATTCGTTCCTCGGTTACGTGATCAACTATATCGTTTCAGAGATTATAAAGGTACCGTTTAATACTTTTTTTAGGTGTTTTTTCAAATTCGTGAGGATATAGAATTATTGCCGAAATGCGTTCATAGGGAGCTATGATAGTGTTTAAAACGGCAAGATTTTCATCCATAACAGCCTGCATATTGCTTTGCGAAATACCTTCATCATCGGCCTGATCATAATCGGGGTATACCAAAGCCACAAGTTTCCCATCCCGTTCGATCACCAGACTTTCCATAACACATCTCATGTTGTTGAGTTTGCTCTCTATCTCTTCCGGATATATGTTTTGCCCGCTCGGACCCAAAATCATAGTTTTGCTTCTCCCTCGAATGAAAATGGTCCCATCTTCATTAACCGTACCTATATCTCCCGTTTTGAGCCAGCCTTCTTCATCGAACATGTTTGCTGTCATATTAGGACTTTTGTAATATCCTTTCATTACATGTTCCCCGGTAACACATATCTCTCCCGGGATGTGTTGAGGATCTTCCGAATCTATTTTGACCTTCATCAGACCTTCAAGTATTTTTCCGCAAGAGGTAGGTATGAATTGGCGGTAATGGGTGTAACTGATCAAGGGTGCGCATTCAGTCATGCCGTATCCCACTGTAAAAGGGAATTTTATCTTGTATAAAAATTCTTCGACTTCACTGTTCAGAGGAGCTCCACCTATTATTATCTGTGAAAAATTCCCTCCGAAAGCCGCGATGAGATTTTTACGTATAGAAGCATGTATTTTAGAATCCAGCAGAGGTAATTTAAGTGCCCATCTGACTGCACCTTTTTCGAGAGCAGGTTTTATCTGTTTACGGTATATCTTTTCCATTATCAGTGGAACGCAACAAATAAGGTGTGGTTTTACCTCATGCATTGCCTCTATCAATATTTTGGGAGCAGGAATTTTCCCTAAAAGGGTTATATGCGATCCTGTCGCAAGAGGCAGCAAAAAATCGAATGCACAACCGTAGGCATGCGCCAATGGAAGAAACGATAGTACTCGGCTGCCACTGTAATGAAGCTTGGAGTCAACTCCGAACATTACGTTGCCGGTAAGATTGTTGATTGTCAACATGACGCCTTTGCTGAAACCTGTTGTCCCTGATGTATAATTGAGTACGGCCACTTCATCGTTCCCTATTTCGGGATATACGATATTTTCACAAGTAAAGCGTTTAGGGTATTTTTTCCTGTAATGTTTATTTATATTCTTTTGGAATTCTTTAATCCTGCTACCTTTGCATTCATATATGCATTTGAAGTCCGTAAGTGAAAATACGGCTTTTATGTTATCTATGCTTTCTATCTCTATTCCGTCCCAATAGGTATCACCGATAAATAACAGTTGTGAATCAGAATGGTTGATAATGTGTTGCATGTCGTTGGAGCTGAAATCCTGAAGTATAGGTACTATAACTGCTCCATAAGTTATAGTAGCAATATAGGTTATGCACCAGCGAGGATTATTTCGGCCAATGAGTGCAATTTTATCTCCTTTGTGTATTTTGCACTCTTTAAATAAAATGTGCAGTTTGGCTATCTCTTTAGCCATTTCGAAATAGGAGAATGTCTCTTTCTTGAAGTAGTCTGTCAGAGCGGGAAGTTCGCGATTGTCGCAAAAACTTTGCTGATACAGTTTTATGAGATTTTGCTGTAACATTATGGTCGAGGGTTTAGGGGTTTATACAAATATATCTGATTTATATGCGATTTGCAAACTTGATATATAAGTAACGTTTTATGCTATCTCAAAATTTTAAAAGAGTAAATTTTTGCAGTAAAATAGTATCCGGTTGAATTCATATGTGTTAAAATTCATCGAAATCGCTACTATATGAATCGTGACCGTTACAATATCATATTTTCTGTCTTTGTAGAAGATGAATTGTCTATTTTACATGTTTGTTTACCATTCTATATATAACGTTTTGATACCTTTTGCAGGAACATTTATTGGATTTTCTTTGTCAGACAACTTGATTTTTTCCCCATTTTCATAATAGTCGATGGATTTGGGTTGCTTTTGCGTCCAATGCAAATAAATATCTTCGTCTTTTTCAGAAAGAGAAAATAATCGTATGATATTTGACTTTCCTTTGTCCTGAATTTGATAATTGGATAAAATGATATTGTCGCTGCCTTCGATTGAAAAGTAATTTTTTTGCTTATAATCTTTTCTGGTTTGTACAGCAATTAATGGACGATATTGTTCCATGGCAAATCTGTGTGAACGAACGATGTCGTATGGGCCAATGTGTGGTAAAATGCGATATTTATAACTTATTTTCCCATCTTGGCTTAATCTGAAATTGGTATGCCAATGATTATTTAAGGCCCATGAATAAATCACCGAACTGGGTTGAATTTCTCTAATCCATTTTGGAGAGTTGGTTGCACTTCCAATAATATTTGCTGTTATATCTCCACTTTCAAATGTGCCGGCATTTATTGAACACCATGTTATACCTTTATCTTTATTCGATATATTAAGCCAACGTTGTAAGGTTATCCAGTTTCTGTTCCCTGCTTTTAATTGTTCTTTTTCAAGTTCCATTATTCCCCATGGAATATTGATTCTGATTATTCCTTGCGGTATGTCAAAGGCAAAACCAAAATGAATGCCTTCTTTTTCAACAATAGCTTGTTTATCAATAATATTATTGAACTCAACGCAGGCAGATCCTTTCGTTAGCCTGATTTCACGTCTCAAACTGTTGCACCCTTTAGCTTTGGATGTGACAATCAATGAATTGATCAATTCACCTTTTTCTCCTACTGACACTTGTATGTCTGT
>CASFSC010000028.1 GCA_949296995.1 uncultured Alistipes sp.
GTTTGGGGAACATATCGGAAACCGTCGTAAAGATATTGGCTGACCAAGCCTGATGTGCAGATGCACCTATTCCAATCAATATAATAGCCCACCAATAACTGAATTGACCCATATATTGGGCTCCAAGCACAACCAATGGGAACAATGCTATAATAAGCATAGCTCTCATTCGGCCTGCATATGGATTCATGCCTCGGTTTATAAAATACATCGGGAAAGCTCCTCCTCCGATACTTCCGACCATTGTCATACTATAAAGAACAGCTAATGGAAGACTTACGGCCATACCTGTCATACCGTATTGAGCTTTTAAAAAGTCTGGAAGCCAGAATAAAAAGAACCACCATATACCATCAGTCATGAATTTACCAATAGTAAATGCCCAAGTCTGTCTGTATTTAAGCAATTTACCCCACTCTACATACCATTTGTCAGCAGGGACATTTTTTTCGGCATCAACATCATTTTCTTGTTGAACATCATCTTTATCGCTATGTATATAATCATACTCTGCCTGACCGATTTTACCCTTTGCAAGCATAGCTTGAGGTGTTCCATAGAAGATAAGCCAAAACAGCAACCACAAAAAACCCAATGCTCCAACAACTATAAATGCCATCTGCCATCCCCAATGAGCAGCAAGCAACGGTACTGCAATAGGAGCCAAAATCGCACCGATATTGGAACCCGAATTAAATATCCCGGTAGCAAGCGCCCTATCCTTTTTAGGGAACCACTCGGCCGTAGTTTTTATGGCTGCGGGGAAGTTACCCGACTCACCAAATCCCAAAACACCTCGCCAAAACATAAAGCCTCCTGCACCTTTTGCCAAAGCATGCCCGATAGCACCTAATGACCATACAATTATTGACCACGCATAACCCTTTTTAGTCCCCAGCCAATCTATAAAACGGCCGGCAAAAAGCATCGAAATCGCATATGTAAGTTGGAAAAAACTTGTTATATTGCCATAATCGGTATCATCCCACCCAAAAGTCGCTTCCAGATCAACTTTCAACAAGCTCAATACCTGACGATCCAAATAGTTGATCGTCGTTGCAAAAAAAAGCAAGGCGCATATCGTCCAGCGATATTTGCCTATCTTCTCATTAATTTTATTAAATCGGTTCATTTTAAGTTTTAGGTTAAATATCTATCTATCTATTTTTTCGTGTTTTTGATTATATCCAATGCCTTCTGACTCATTAGGGTTATCTCTCCCCAATTTTTCGCGGCTATGACATCAGCCGGAAAAAGTTTGGAACCCATACCGACACAAGTTACACCAGCCTTAAACCATGCTGTTAAATTTTCTTCCGTAGGCTCTACGGCACCCGTAACCATAAGCTGAGACCATGGCATGGGAGCTTTGATATTTTTCACAAATGAGGGACCTCCCACATTTCCTGCAGGAAAAACCTTACACAAATCACACCCCGCTTCCTGGGCAAATCCTATTTCAGAGACAGACCCACACCCCGGAGTATAAGGTATAACACGACGGTTACAAACTTTAGCCACATCTGGATTAAACAATGGACCTACAATAAAATTAGCTCCCAACTGTATATAAAGAGAGGCTGTACCGGCATCAACGATAGATCCGGCACCCATAATCATTTCAGGACACTCCTTATTTATATATTTGACCAATTCTGAGAAAACTTCATGTGCAAAATCACCGCGGTTTGTAAATTCAAAAGCCCTGACACCTCCTTCATAACAAGCCTTGACGACATTCTTAGCTATCTCCAAATCTTTATTGTAAAAAACAGGTACCATCCCGGTTTCTGCAATTACGGACAATACCTGAAGTTTCGTAAATTTAGCCATTATCTGTTTCTATTTTAATCTTTTATCCGTGAATCAATTTATCGAGAAACTCTTCCTGAACCATCCCCTTTCATAAGATTTTCAACCTCCTCAACGGTTACCATATTGAAATCCCCATAAATAGTATGTTTCAGACATGATGCTGCAACCGCAAAATCAAGAGCCTTCTGATCATCTCCCTTATAGGTAAGCAATCCGTATATGAGCCCTCCCATAAACGAATCGCCGCCACCTACTCGATCCACAATATGGGTAATATCATATGTGGTGGAACGGAAAAGAGTTGTGCCATCCCACAATACTCCGGCCCACGTGTTATGATTGGCATTTACAGAGCCTCGCAATGTGATAATAACTTTTTTGGCTTTGGGAAAACGTTTCATTATCTGACGACATACCGATTCGAATTCAGCAGCTTCAACATGGCCACCCGTAGAGGTTACATCAAAGCCTTCGGGTTTAATCCCGAAAACTTTTTCTGCATCTTCCTCATTTCCCAATATAACATCGCACCCTTCTACCAGTGCTGGCATAACTTCAGATGCACTCTTACCATATTTCCACAATTTTTTACGGAAATTCAAATCGGTCGAGACCGTAACGCCCATTTTATTGGCACATTTTATAGCTTCCAGACATACATCGGCTGCACCTTGGCTCAACGCAGGAGTAATACCTGTCCAATGAAACCAATCGGCATCATGAAAAACAGATTCCCAATCAATCATTCCCGGTTTAATGTCTGAAATCGAGGAATGCGCTCTGTCATACACGATCTTGCTTGCCCGGCTTACAGCCCCTGTTTCGAGAAAATATATGCCGAGACGTTCACCGCCACGTATAATATATTTGGTCCCAACGCCATATTTGTGAAGTTCTTTGATACAACATTGAGCAATATCGTTTTCGGGCAAACGAGTAACAAACTCTGTATCCATCCCATAATTTGCCAGCGACACTGCCACATTAGCCTCTCCACCACCAAAAGTCGCAGTAAATTCCGAAGCCTGACAAAAACGTAAATTACCGGAAGTTGCAAGACGCAACATGATTTCCCCAAAAGTTACAATTTTCATTACAATTATATTACACTTTTTAACATCCTGTTCACTTACTATCAAGAGAGAAATTATCGCACTTTATAGATTCAGTGACAGGCAAATTTATTATTCAATTAAAATCCAAAATAATTTTTAGCATTGTAATAACAGATATCTTCGACCATCTTGCCGATAAAATCCATTTCAGAACGGGGCAATTTCCCATTTTCAATATCCTCTCCTATTATATTGCACAATATACGGCGGAAATACTCATGACGAGGATACGACAGAAAACTACGAGAATCGGTAAGCATGCCTACAAATCGGCTCAAAAGGCCCATATTGGAAAGAGCATTGATCTGACGAGTCATTCCCTGTTCATTATCGAGGAACCACCATGCAGAACCGAATTGCATTTTTCCTGGAATCGAACCGTCATTGAAAGTATAAGCCATTGTAGCCAACACCTCATTATCTTTAGGATTAAGATTATAAAGAATTGTTTTGGCAAGTTTGCCTACTCGATCCAATCTGTCGAAAAAGCGATGGCCGGCCGCTGCACAACGAGGATCATCGATGGCATCATAACCTGTATCGGGACCAAGACGCTCGAACATCCGCGTGTTGTTGTTACGAATAGCTCCAACATGAAACTGTTGGGTCCATCCTTTCTCTGCATCCATTATTGCCAGATCGAACAAAAGTCCACTTTGGAATTTACGAATCTCGTCAGAAGTAGGAATGTGGCCTCCACGAACTTTTGCAAATATCTGCAACATATCGCTTTCGGTATATTCATCTGCCAAAAATGTTTCAAGTCCATGATCCGAAAGCCTACAACCCATCTCAGCAAAGAAATCGTGACGGGCATGAAGTGCTTCAAGCATATCTTCATACGTAACGATAGTGATATTCGAAGCCTTTTCAAGAGCATTAATATAGGCATTGTATTGCACAGGATCTCCTATCGCCAAAGCCTTATCAGGACGCCATGCAGGCAAAACTTTGATATCGAAAGTGGGATCGGACGCTATCCGGGCATGATATTCCAATGAATCTATCGGATCATCTGTCGTACACACAACCTCAACATTGGACGACTTCATCAATTCACGTGCTCGAAATTTATCAGTCGCCAATTTCGCATTGCACTCTTCATATATTTCACGTGCACTTTGAGGATTAAGTATCTTATCTATTCCGAAAATACGGGACAACTCCATATGTGTCCAATGATACAATGGATTACGCATTGCATACTGCAATGTTTCCGCCCATTTTTCGAATTTTTCGTAATCGCTTTTATCTCCCGTTATATAATCTTCGGAAACGCCGTTGCCTCGCATTGCACGCCATTTGTAATGGTCTCCGCCAAGCCAAGCTTCGGTAATGGAACTGAACTGATGATTGTCTGCTATCATCCGGGGAATCAGATGACAATGATAATCGATAATTGGTTTACCTTCAGCATGTTTATGATAGAGCTCACGGCCCGCATCATTTGTCAACATGAAATCTTTGCCGATAAATTTAGTCATATATATGATTTTAAGCACATGATACCAACCTTCTTACTGAAACCCTTCTCTGATTGCAACAATAATTGCATCTCATATCGCAAACCCACAAAAAAGTAAAGCAGCAATTCAATTATCTAACTGCTTTACTCATCCCAATTCCAAAGTTATAAAAAACTTTTATCTTCGCCAAGGAAACTATCCGCATCAACAATCTCCACAACACCTTGTTCACATTCTATTTTTTCTGAGATATTGAGAGTAACTATTGTTCCCAAATGCAAGCCTGTAAAATTCATGGCATCCGACAATCCGTTAATTTTATTCTGCAAGGGTTCATATTCACCGCTGTAACAAACCTGTATCAATTTCACCGGTTTTCCATTTTTCACCGCCACAAAATCGCACCCTTCACCTTGCGACATATAGCAAATTTCCCAATCTTCTTCTAAAAGATGACGATAAACGGCAATTTCAAGCAATCTGTTCGCATCATCAAAGAGTCCTGGGGAAAGAACCGATGCCAAAGCCGTATCTACAGCCATAACTTTTCTGGGATTCACCGAACGCACTGAAGGTTGGGGGCTATACACAGGAATAAACGACACCAATCCCGCTCTCTCCAAGTAATTCATATTATCGGCAACGCTGCTTACAGCCTTAACTTTCAGTTTATCCCGCAAACCATTAGCCGACACAAGAGTTCCACTACTCGCGACAAGAGCCAAAGCCAACTGACTTACGGCCGCAACATCTCTTAATTTATTTCTCAAAATGACATCACGAGTCATAATATCGTTGTAAAGCTGAAGCAATGTTTCCGGTTTCCGTGTCTTCAAATATTCAGGCAGAGTTCCTTTTCGCAAGAACTCAGCAACCATATATTCATTACCCGTTTTGTGATTGAATTCAAGAAATTCCGTGTACGAAAAAGGGGTCAACAGATACGTAACGAATCCGTTATTCTTATGATTTTCGGCCTCGACATCAATATCGTAAAAAACAGACAGTGAAACAGTCGCTATCACTACACATCCGACAGCAGATTTATACTTCAGATATTCTTCCCAGCCATCCGCCGTATCCGCATTATCAAACAATAAAACACCTTTACCCGATTCGACAATCAATTCGTCTAGTTTCTTCATATCACCCGCATCGAACCCGGCCAAACGAGGATCGGAAAAATCGGTATACCACGCATCGGCATACTCGTTACGCAGCACCTGTGAAAGCAAGGAAGTACGTCCCGACCCTCTCATTCCGCCAATCAAAAGAGGATGATCCGTCACATAAGGCAGATTTGCTGCAGCTTTTCTAAGAACGCCCTGTCCGAAATCACGTATCTGTTTATTCTGAAGCTCTACGACGTTTTTTATGACTGTTTTCAGCACCATTTCACAAAGCGATATAATTAATTATCACAAATATAGACATATATATTTTATAAACAAATATTTTCATAGTTTATAAAAATAAATAACCAAAAAATAGCACATTTCAGACTCAAAAACATAATATAGTTTATAAAACTATATTAATATATTTTTATAACAAACATATCTATTTAACGTTATTTTAACACTCAAATCTCTATCTCCCCACTTATTATACATATATTTGCACCGCTCATTTTAAATATTTGCATCATATTTGCATTTGTACTTTACATCAAGACTAAATTTTAATTGTAAATTGATGAAAAAACTTTTCTTTAAATACGTATTATTTGCATGCATATTAATTCCTGCAAATACAGTAATAGCTAAGGAGCATAAAGCCGAAAAGCAACAAGACAAACAAGAACAAGAACATAAAACAAAAAAGAAAGAAAAAGGTAAAGAAGAAAAAAAAGAGGAAAAGGAGGAAAAAATAAATTATAAACCTCAAATAGAAGGAGCTGTCAAAGCTAAAGTGGAAATAAGTACATACACCGGAGAGCATCGGTTTAATGTACGAAATTCAAGATTCGGCATATTCGGAAATATAACCCGCCAAATGGCATATAAAATACAGGTAGACTTCAGTAATGAAGGGAAAATGTCTATTCTCGATTCTTATGCGGAATATAAATTAAAAAGTTTCAGCCTCAGACTCGGACAGCAGCAATATAGTTTCAGTACCGACCTTTCACGTGGCCCAAGTACAAATATGTTTGCAAACCGTTCATTCATCTCCAAATATATCACCAGCTATTACGGAGAAGAAATTTCAAACGGGAAAATAACAGATGTAGTAAAAACGATTGGATCCCGCGATATAGGAGCTTTGTTTTCATATAAACCGACAGAATTGCCTCTTGCATTTTATGCAGGTATATTTAACGGTAGCGGAATAAACAACCCTGAATGGAGCGATAATGTCAACTTCGTAGCCAAAATCGTAGCAGGAAAAGATAAAGGATTTGGAGCTGCCGTCAGCTATTATGGAGGACGCACTCCAAATCATTCACAAGTTATCACAAAGCCTGGAAATATACTGGAAACCGAAACTTGCAGCAATCCTTTGGAAATGGTCGGAGCTGAACTAAGATACGCCGGAGACAGATATCTCATAGAAGCAGAATATGCACAACGCTGGCTGCAACAAGCAGCCGATCATGTCATAACTGCCGCACACGTACAGGGTTATTACAAGTTCCCATTACCTAAAAATATATTTGCTGATCATATCGCCCCCATAGCTCGATGGGATATGGGGGATAATATCGACTACCTAAATCTGGACACAAAAAGGCGTGAAGCATTCAGTGCAAACCGTATTACGGCCGGAGTAAATATAGGTTTGGCAAAAAAATTACTGCGATCTGAAATAAGACTTAATTACGAAAAATATTTTCTCAAAAAACGTCCGTCAGATTTTTCAACAAATCCTCTGCTTCAAGATAAATTTACCATCGAAATTGTAGCTGCATTCTAAGGTTTTCACACTATTTTTTCGTATCTATGCGGAAGAAAATCTATCGAAATGTATAAAAATTTAGCTGCATTTATCGACAGACTCGACCGCGAAGGAGAATTATACAGAGTCAAAGCGTATGTAAATCCCATATATGAGATCACGGAGATAACCGACCGTGAATCAAAACGAAAAGGCGGGGGCAAGGCATTGCTATTCGAAAATACTGGAACTGATTTTCCTGTAATAACCAATATGTTCGGTTCTTACAAACGTATTGCCCTGGCTCTCGGAATAGAATCAACTGATGAACTCACCAAACGCATCGAGAAATTATTTGCAGCTTTTACATCTCCAAAACCAACATTAAAAGATAAACTCGCACTGTTACCATTATTGGGAGAAGCTGCCCGTTGGCTGCCAAAAGAGACTCGAGGCAAAGGAGAGTGTCAGGAAACGATATATTTAGGGGATGACGTCAAACTCAGCATGTTGCCGATATTGAAATGCTGGCCTTTCGACGGAGGCCGTTTCGTAACACTGCCTCTTGTAAACACCATTGATCCTGACAACGGAACGCGTAACGTAGGCATGTACCGCATGCAAGTTTTTTCGGAAAACAGTACAGGTATGCACTGGCACATGCACAAAACAGGTGAACGACATTACAAGGCATATCAAAGAAAAAAACTCAGGATGCCCGTATCTGTATGTATAGGAGGCGATCCTGCATATACATACGCTGCGACAGCTCCAATGCCGGACGGTATGGATGAATATCTGTTGGCCGGCTTTCTTCGTCAAAAACCGGTACAGTTAGTCCGGTGTATCACAAATAACATAATGGTCCCTTCCGATTGCGATTTTGTAATCGAAGGATATGTCGATACTGAAGAGCCGAAGACACTGGAAGGTGCTTTCGGAGACCATACTGGGTTTTACTCTCTGATAGATCTATATCCCACATTTCATGTGACAGCGATAACACATCGCCGCAATGCAATATATCCTGCAACAATCGTTGGTGTTCCTCCAGAAGAAGACGCATACATTGCCAAAGCTACTGAACGCATATTCCTCGCCCCTATCCGTATGGCCATACTGCCCGAAATAAATGATATGTATATGCCGTCTGAAGGAGTGGCTCATAATATTGCAATCGTTGATATTGACAAAAGTTATGAAGGGCAAGGTTTCAAAACCGCAAATTCAATGTGGGGAGCCGGACAAATGATGTTCAACAAATTTCTCGTAATAACTTCGGGGATGAACAACATTAAAGATACGAATGCTTTAAGGGAACGTTTACGCAGAATAGATGTCGACAGAGATATGCTCTTTTCCCGTGGCCCGTTGGATGTTTTGGATCATGCGGCTCCGGCAAAAGGGTTCGGAGGAAAATTGGCATTCGACACAACCGCTGTCGATTTGAATCAGCCTGTCAATCCTATATTCATTCCGGAAAAAATAATATACGGACACGGTGTCATATCAATAGACATGTCGATTGCTGAATCATGGAATTGCCTGATTGTCAAAGCAAAGCGTACCAATGAAATCAATGTTCCCGAATTTATCCAAGAAAACGGGATAAAGGGAATTAAATATGTAATAATTGTTGACGAAGAATTTGACACATCGGACTTATCATCATTACTGTGGTTTGCTGCCAGCAATACAGATCCAAGTCGGGACATTAAAGCCGATAATGGCACTCTCTATATCGATGCCAGGATAAAAGCTGGCGGGATAAACGGATTTGCAAGAGAGTGGCCCAACATTGTCACTTCATCGGCAGAAACGATAGAGTTGGTGGATAAAAAGTGGTCGCAGTACGATTTGGGGGAATTCATACTTTCACCCTCACTTAAATACATAAGGTTACACAAAGGCGATGCTCGATATGAAGATATACCTTAATGATATTTGACAGTATTCATTAAGACATTATTGTTCCAGGCTGTTTCACCCTATCTCCACAGTAAAAAAAATGCCCAGACAGAGTTACAAATCCATATTAACGAGAAGTATTCGCGCCTTCTTCGATATTTCCAAACGGGAGAAGAGACGAATACTTTTGTTGTTGCCGTTACTTGTTTTAATAACGATTCTGTTTGCATGGCAAGACAAACCACGTTTCGAACAGGGATTCACGATGTACAGCGATGTTAAAATCAAAGAAAAACAAAGTCAGGGGAAAGAGCCTAAAAATTATTCATCTCATTATAAAGAACAGGAGCATAACACATTTAACAAAGAGTATAAAAACATTGCGAAAACTGGCGAAATTAACGGCAACAGACCTCAAGCCGGGAATGACATATTAGCCAAAGACTCTTTATTCACATTCGATCCGAACACAATAGATATAAACGGACTCATAGCACTTGGATTTTCAGAAAAACAGGCACGCGTGATAATAAACTATCGTAATGCGGGAGCTATATTCCGCAAACCCTCTGATTTTGCAAAATGTTATACAGTTTCAGAAAAGAAGTTCAAACAACTATTACCTTATATAAAAATAGCTGGTAACACTGGTCCCCAAGCTCACTCTGACATACAGGCAGAAACGTCGTCTCATCTTAAAGAAGACAAACCCAATTCAGAATCGATTACAGACACGACCGCGCTAAAAGACAGGCCCCAAATAAATTCAAACGGATTTGAATCGCATCCGCTTTTACTGGAACTAAACGAAGCAGATTCTGCCGAATTGGTCGCGATTAAAGGTATCGGTCCGTTAACAGCAGGCCGCATAATAAAATACCGTAACCGGCTTGGAGGATTTGCATCTGCCAGTCAACTTACTGAGATAAAGGGGATGTACGAAGAAAATTATAAGCTCATTTTGCAACAAATTTACGTGGACAGTAGTAAAATTAAAAAAATTGATATTAACTTTGCACTCCCAAAAAGTATGACCGGACATCCTTACATACAAAGGGAAACACTAAACAAAATACTTAAATACAGACAACTGGAAGGAGGTTGGAGCAATATAGGAGAATTGATAGAACAACATATTTTATCAGAAGAAGAAGCGGACAAGCTATCTCCTTATCTCTATTTCAGAACAGAATAAACTGAATCGAAAGCAATATCAAACCAAATTTCAAGTTAGGTTGCATCATAACGGCAGCCAACGTTTAATAAGTCAATAATAATTAAAAACATAAAAACATAACAAAATGATTATCATGCCAGTAAAAGAGGGCGAAAATATCGAAAGAGCTCTCAAAAAATTTAAAAGAAAATATGAAAAAACAGGTGTATTGAAAGAATTGCGCCGTCGTCAATATTTCACAAAACCTTCTGTAGAAAAACGTGAAGCAATGTTGCACGCTATCTATGTAGAACATATGGACAAAGGTGAAGAATAGTATATTTATAACATACAACATATCACGACAAAGCCAAGCAAATTTGCTTGGCTTTGTTCTTAATTTAGCCTATATTTGTTGAACACAATAAGACGTTCGACTTAAATTATTCAAAAGAAGTCGATATCTTATATAAGTACTTCCCTATATCAGGAATACAACATTCCGGATTACACCCGAAATAAACTTCGAAATATGATCGAGGATTTTCTCAAATATTTACTCGCCGAAAAAAGATATTCGAAATTGACCGTACGTGCGTACGGCGATGACATTTACCAATTCGTCAGTTATTTAGGGGCTACGCCAGACACATTTGACCCTGCGCTCGTAACATCTGACGATCTCAGAGCTTGGATAATGTCTCTCTCCGGAGACGAAAAATTGAAGGCTACATCAATAAACCGCAAAATATCAGCCGTAAAATCATTCTGTCATTTTCTAAGACAGAAAGGTGTTCTCAAAAACGATCCGTTTCAGAAAATAAGTTCTTTAAAAACTCCTCGCAGATTGCCAACATTCATCGAAGAGAGTCGAATGAAACAGATTATAAAGTCAATATCACTCCCCACAGACAATTTCCTTATAGAACGAGATGCCCTGATAATACTGCTATTCTACTCCACAGGAATACGCCTTGCAGAATTGATCGAAATAAAAACCGACGATTTTTCAAACGAATTCAGATTATTGAAAGTCAAAGGTAAAGGCGACAAAGAAAGAATTATTCCCGTAATTGAATTTACAGCTCAAAAAATAAAGAATTATTTAGCTCTCATAAAAACCCAAAAAATTTGCGAAACAGATAAAAATTTCCTATTTTTAACACATAAAGGTACAAAAATTGGGAGAAGTGAAATATACCGGATCGTCAGAGATTTTCTGAAAGGGTCTGGCATACAAGGCAAAAGCAGTCCGCATGTATTGAGACATACTTTCGCAACTCATTTGCTCAACTCAGGTGCCGATATAAGAGTTATTCAGGAATTGCTGGGACACAGTTCGTTGGAGGCAACGCAGGTTTACACGCACAACAGCATAGAACAACTCAAAAACGTATACAAAAATGCCCATCCAAGGGCAAAAAATAAATAAGATTAGGAGGATCAGTTATGAATGTAAAGATTCAATCCGTAAAATTCGATGCCGACAAGAAGCTTGAGGCATTCATCCAGGAAAAAGTCAACAAATTGGACCGTTTCGTAGAAGATGCTATTTCTGCCGAAGTAACGCTCAGAATCGACAAAGACAACGAACGCGGGAATAAAGTGGCAATGCTAAAAATTGCTGTCCCAGGAAACGATCTGGTCGCAGAACGTAAAAGTAAAAGTTTTGAAGAATCGGTGGATCTGTGTATCGATGCAATTAAAAAACAGGTAGAAAAACGAAAAACAAAAATTACTAAACACGTCTAATAAAATCGCAAAGGCTGTCTCAAAGGACAGCCTTTTTATCAATATAGATTTCATTACTATTTCGTACAGTTCTTAATATAAATAAATATATGTTTCCTCCTCTACATTCACAAACTGAATAAGACCCAAACATACAGGGGAAAACCTGTCGACAAAATCAATAAATAACCGAGCCGATTTTATCCTCCCATTCAAAAACTCAAAATTTCTTATAAAATCGTTCATATTAACATCAGCTTAAAGCAATAATACATACAATATCAAGTTATTTCAGTACATTTGTATCGAATATATCGAGAGAAAAATGAAGACAAGAAAAAAAATCACGCGAAAAGATACACAGGTGAAAGGCATGGATGATCTCAAACCTGCTATCGACAAATTATTCAAGTACAATCCATACAAAAGGTACACCATAAAAAATCTTATAAAATTAACCCATTCCCTCAGGGCCGAAGAACAGGAAAAAGTACGTGGCATCGTAGACGATATGCGTAAAGAGGGTATTATAAACCTGGAATCAGGAAAATTCCGCCTCAGCAGAGATAAAATGCCAACATACCAGGGAACGGTAGATATGACATCTTCGGGGGCTATTTACGTAATGGTCGATGGTCTCGAAAACGATATACATGTAAGTCCTCAAAACACCATGCATGCCCTGCATGGTGATATTGTAAAAGCTGTTATTACAAAAACATACAATTCTGGAAATCCAGAAGGTGAAGTTGTCGAAATCGTAGAACGATCGAAAAAAAATTATGTCGGAGTAGTGGAAATTTCTGGCAATTACGCATTTATAAAAGTCGACAATAAAAAAATACCCAACGATATTTTTGTCCCGTTACGTAATCTTAACGGGGCCGAAAACGGACAAAAGGTGGTCGTAAAAATTACAGACTGGCCGTTGGATGCAAAAAATCCTCAAGGATATATTATCGACGTTCTGGGAAATCCCGGTGAAAACAACACCGAAATGCATGCCATATTAGCTGAATTCGACCTTCCTTATGTATATCCAAAGGATGTTGAAAAAGCTGCTGATCGCATCCCTGACACAATCTCAGAAGAAGAAATTGCAAAAAGAAAAGATTTCAGAAACGTAGCTACATTTACAATAGACCCTGCCGATGCAAAAGATTTCGACGACGCTCTTTCCATCCGGAAACTGTCAAACGGCAATTACGAAATAGGTGTACATATTGCAGACGTAACACATTATGTTCATCCCGGAGATATTATTGACGCCGAAGGTCAATCCAGGGCAACATCCGTATATCTCGTGGACAGAACTATACCGATGCTTCCCGAACGTCTTTCGAACGGACTCTGTTCATTGCGCCCAAATGAAGAAAAGCTCTGTTTTTCAGCAGTATTTGAAATGGACGAAAATGCACAGGTAATAAAAGAATGGTTCGGCCGTACAATAATATTATCAAACAGAAGATTCACATACCAGGAAGCTCAGGATATAATTGAATCGGGAGAAGGAGACCTTAAAGATGAAATTCTTGCTCTTAATAAATTAGCACAGATTTTACGTGCCGAACGGTTCAAAAACGGTTCTATCAGTTTCGAACGCGAAGAGGCTAAATTCGACCTCGATGAAAATGGAAAACCGCTTAGGGTCTATTTCAAGGAGATGAAGGAATCCAATCAACTCATCGAAGAGTTCATGCTCCTGGCAAACAGAAAAGTAGCGGAATTCATAGGCAAAAAAAGACCTGGACATACCACTGACCGCACATTCGTATATCGTATACATGACAAACCTAACAGTGAAAAATTATCTCAATTCCGTAGTTTCGTCAGCCGATTCGGATATCATCTAAAAGCCGATGAAGGACGGGATGTTGCAAAAGAACTTAATCAACTGCTGGGAGAAATACAGGGTAAAAGCGAAGAAAACATAATTTCAACCCTTGCCATAAGAGCAATGGCAAAAGCGGTGTATTCGACTGACAATATAGGTCATTATGGCCTTGCATTCGATTATTATACCCACTTTACATCGCCTATACGCCGTTATCCGGATATGATGGTACACAGACTGCTGGCTCACTATCTGGCAGGAGGCAAATCTGAAAACAAAGAGTATTACGAAGAACTTTGCGAACACTCTTCGGCAATGGAAGTACGTGCAGCTGATGCAGAACGTGCATCGATAAAATACAAAATGGTCGAATTTATGCTCGATAAATTAGGCAATGAATTCGACGGACATATTTCCGGCATAACAGAGTGGGGAATATATGTGGAACTCGACGATACTAAAATCGAAGGAATGGTGTCATTGCGAGACATGACTGATGACACATATACTTTCATCGAAGAAGATTACGCTATCGAAGGGGAAAAAACAAAACGCAGATTTACCCTCGGAGACAATGTCAGAATACGTGTCGTAAGAGCAGACTTGGCACGAAAACAACTGGATTTCGAAATGGTCGCATCATACGATTTTGAAACTAAAAAGCCAAATCCGGTCAAAAACCAATTATAAATTGAAACCAACTGGTAACAAATTTTACAAATAATGTAAATAAATTGTTGGAAAAATTTCTTTATTAGAAAATAATGTGTACCTTTGAGGCCGATTTCGCCTTTTTCGGAAGCAAAATCAAAAGATTATAAGGGTGGAAAATTGTAATTGTGCCTGTTCTAAAACACACATACAACGTAAGAACTGCATTTATTACAATAATAAATGAATACGCTACAAAATAACGTTTTTTTAATGTGTTAGGTTTGCGTATTAACAATTAAGTTCTTATTTTTGCACCCCTAAAATGCTGCAAATTGCCGATGTAGCTCAGTTGGCCAGAGCAGCTGATTTGTAATCAGCTGGTCGGGGGTTCGAATCCCTCCATCGGCTCAAAAAAATTATCGAAGTTCTTAAAACTGGAGTGGTTCAGTTCAATACAATGATTTTTATGACTTTTGTATTGAAATAAAAAATACCAAGTTGAAAGACCCAGATCAAAAAAGACTCCGATAAAAAGGTTCTTTAAAACGATGGGGAGATACCAAAGTGGCCAACTGGGGCAGACTGTAAATCTGCTGACGCACGTCTTCGTAGGTTCGAATCCTGCTCTCCCCACCAAAACATTAAAACAATCACAAGCGGAAGTAGCTCAGTTGATAGAGCATTAGCCTTCCAAGCTAAGGGTCGCGAGTTTGAGCCTCGTCTTCCGCTCTAAAACGTCAGGAAAAGTGCATATAAAATAACCTTTTCTGACTTAATGAAACTAAATTTTTACACAATAAAGTACAATTAATTCTAAATAG
>CASFSC010000029.1 GCA_949296995.1 uncultured Alistipes sp.
ATTATCCCATGTTGTCTTTGGCTAATACTTATTCGATTGATGAATTGCGTGATTTTGATGCACGTGTGGTCAAAGAGGTTGGAAAGGTAGATTATGTATGTGAGTTGAAGTTTGATGGTACGGCCATAAGTCTTACATATAGAAACGGAAAGTTGGAACGTGCTGCGACTCGTGGAGATGGAACTCGTGGCGATGATGTTACAGTGAATGTTCGTACGATAAAATCTATTCCTCTGGAATTGATGGGTAGTGGATATCCCGATTTTTTTGAGATAAGGGGAGAAGTATTTATGCCTTACAACTCTTTTGACAGGTTGAACAAAGAACGTGAAGACATAGGGGAAGCCCCGTTTGCAAATCCTCGTAATGCAGCGGCAGGTTCGCTAAAACAACAAAGTTCGGCAGTCGTAGCTCGTCGGGAATTGGATTGTGTGCTGTATAATATAAGCGGTGAAGGTTTGCCTTTCGACAATCATTTCGACAATATGAATGCTGCCCGTAAATGGGGATTCAAAGTCTCGGATGCCATGACCTTGTGCCACAATATAGAAGATATAGAGGCTTATCTCGCATATTGGGATAAGGCTCGGGACGAGTTGCCTTATGCAACGGACGGGGCCGTAGTCAAGGTAAATAATTTTGCATTGCAGAATAGATTGGGCGCTACGGCAAAGGCTCCTCGTTGGGCTGTGGCCTATAAATTCAAAGCCGAAGAGGCGCTTACCAAATTACTCTCGGTAGATTTTCAGGTGGGACGTACGGGTGCAATAACACCTGTCGCTAATTTGGAACCGGTACAACTTTCAGGTACTACTGTGAAGCGTGCCTCGTTGCATAATGCAGAGCAGATAGCATTGCTCGATATTAGAGTAGGGGATTTTGTTTATGTTGAAAAAGGTGGTGAGATTATTCCCAAAGTTACATCTGTGGATTTGTCCCAACGCTCGGCTGATAGCCAACCATTTCATTTTATAACGCATTGTCCTGAATGTGGAACATTGCTTGAAAAGCCTGAGGGGGAAGCACGCCATTATTGTCCAAATCAGACACATTGTCCGCCCCAGATAGTGGGACGAATAGTCCATTTTATTAGTCGCAAGGCTATGAATATCGATGGATTGGGTGAGGAAACCGTGCAACTGCTTTATGATGAAGGATTGATAAAAAATCCAGCTGACCTTTATGATCTGACACGTGATGATTTACGTGTATTACCCCGGTTAGGGGATAAGTCTGCCGACAATATAATTTCAAGTATCAAGGCTTCACGTAATGTGCCGTTTGGAAGAGTTCTTTTTGCGATAGGAATCAGGTTTGTCGGAGAAACGACGGCAAAGAATATAGCGTCCTATTTTAAAAATATGGATGCAGTTATGTCTGCTGCCCGTGAACAGTTGGTTGAGGCTTCTGAAGTGGGTGCAAAGATTGCTGACAGTATAATTTCATATTTTGCGGATGATGAAAATATGAAAATGGTAAATCGTTTGCGAAACGCCGGATTGCAATTTGAGGTCGTAGATGAGGAAACTGCATCACAAGAATTAAAAGGTTTGAATTTCGTTATTTCCGGTACATTTGAAAATCATTCGCGTGAACAACTTAAAGAGTTGATCGAAGCGCATGGAGGGAAAAATCTGAGTGCAGTGTCGTCGAATGTTAATTTCCTTCTTGCTGGCAATAAGATGGGACCTGAAAAACTGAAAAAAGCTCAAAAATTGGGTGTTAAAATCATATCAGAAAAGGAGTTTGTTGATATGATTTCATCAAAAGAAACTTTTAATGAGCAGGATGCTGAAAATAATGTGGTTCAAGGAACACTTTTTGGCTAAAGATTATTAAATTTGCCTAAAAATTAACATCCGGTATGAAAAATAACATAAAAGGAGCAGGCGTTGCATTGGTTACCCCGTTTACCATAAGGGGAGAAGTAGATTATGAATCTTTAGGCAAACTTATAGACCATGTGATTGCAGGAGGAGTTGATTATCTTGTTGTTCTGGGGACAACAGCTGAAACGCCCACACTTACAAGTGATGAAAAAGCTTCCATAATATCTTTTATCAGGGAACGTAATGCCGGACGCTGTCCTATGATAGTCGGCATAGGCGGAAACAATACATGCGATATAGCCCGACAGGTTGAAAAGTTCGATTTTACCGGTTTTGAAGCAGTGCTTTCGGTTACACCTTATTACAATAAACCTACACAGAGAGGATTGTTCGAACATTATAAAACCATTGCAGAAGCTTCTCCGGTTCCTGTATTACTTTACAATGTTCCAGGACGTACAGGTGTCAATATGAGTGCCGATACTACTCTTAAAATCGCACATGAGGTAGATAATATATTGGGTATAAAAGAGGCTTGCGGTAATTTGTCTCAGGTCGCATATATTTTGCGGGACCGTCCTAAGAAATTTCAGGTTATTTCAGGTGATGACAATATGGCCCTGTCTATGATTGCTCTGGGTGCTGACGGTGTTATATCGGTTGCGGCTAATGCTTTTCCTAAGAGATTGTCGCACATGATACATCTGGCACTTGAAGGGAAAATTATTGAAGCTGCCGGTTTCCATCTCAATATGCTGGAATGTGTCGATGCACTGTTCGCCGAAGGCAATCCTGCCGGAATCAAAGCCGCTTTGGCTGAAAAGGATATCATATTGAATAAGTTGCGTTTGCCGCTTGTCGAAGTAAGCGATGAGCTCAGTATGAAGATTGCTCGTCTGATGGAAGAGTACGGCTTGGAATAAGTTGAAAGGAAATCTTTGTAAACAATACTTTTTTACTATTTTTACCGTTGTAATCGAAGTGATTCACAAGTGGCGGGATTATTGTGTATGCCATACATCGTGATTAAATGTGAAAAGTATGAAATATTTTGCAATTTTCTTTTTGGGACTTCTTGTCACTTCCGGTTTCTCGACACGTAAAGCGTTTGCTCAGCAACCTCCCAATAACGATTCTATTCTTTTGGAGATAACCAATAGCAGCTCCCCATATTATTATCCGGTGTTGATGATGCGATATGAGTTGGGAGACAGTACATTGAACCTTTCAGATTATCGTCATCTTTATTATGGTTATCCATGGCAGGATACATATAAACCTTTTGAAACTCCTCCAGCTCAGGATAAAATATTGGAATTCTTTGCGGAAAATCCGGATTTGGATAATGTCCCTGCTGTCCGTCTCAGTGAACTCGTAGGATATGCCAATGAGGTGCTTAAAACAGAGCCGTTTAATCCCGAAACCATTAATCTTTTGGCATTTGCATATTCAGGATTGGGTGACAGAGAAAAAGAAAAAATATATTACAGGAAATTGCAGATGATTGTTGCTGCCATAAAATCTACCGGAACCGGATTGAAAGAGTCTTCTCCATGGTGTATAATAAGTTTCAATCATGCTGTTGATTTGATGGGCATGATGAATGCGTTATATAAAAAACCGGAGATTGTTTCCCGTTCGGTCGAATATGTACCGTTAATAGCCCCTAAAGGCAAAATTAAAGGTTATTATTTCGATTTCAGTCGTATATATTGGTTCCGTCCTGACAAGTTGCCTGAAAATAAAAATAGCGGGTGGCAATTTAACGGTATACCGATCAAAAGTAGAAAATATAACGATGTAAATTAGTAGATATATGAAACGTAAAGGATTGATAATTTTATTGATAGTTGCGATTGTCGTAATTGCACTTTATTCAGGAATCAAAGGAAGTTACAATAATATGGTTGTTCGCAGTGAGGCTGTTTCCGCACAGATGAGCAATGTGGAGAATCAATATCAACGACGAGCCGACCTTATTCCTAATTTGGTAAATACGGTAAAGGGTTATGCATCGCATGAGCAGACTACATTGGAAGGAGTGGTCGAAGCTCGGGCTAAAGCCACTCAAACCAAAATTAATATTGATGATGCCGCTTCTTTGTCGAAATATACTGAAGCGCAAGGTGAATTGTCATCGGCATTGAATCGATTGATGGCGATATCCGAGAGTTATCCAGATCTTAAAGCCAATCAAAATTTCCGAGATCTTCAGACACAACTTGAGGGTACAGAAAATCGTATTTCGGTAGAACGTCGTAAATATAATGAAGCTGCTCAGGGATTTAATACATATATAAAAATGTTCCCTCGTAATATCCTTGCCGGTATGTTCGGATTTGCTCCAAAAGCATATTTCGAAGCACAGGCCGGTGCGGAACAAGTTCCCCAAGTACAGTTTTAATTTCTGATAACGGATGGCAAGACGGTTTTTAACACTATTATTTTTATCGTTTTTTGTTTTCGCATCAAGTGCATTTTCTCAAGATTTTCCGGAGCGACCATCTCCTCCTCGTCTTGTCAATGACTTTGCGTCGTTGTTGACTCCTTATCAGGCAGATTTGTTGGAACGGAAACTTGTCGAATTTGATCGTCAGACATCTACACAGATTGCGGTGGTTACGGTTGATGATCTGAATGGATATGCCGCCAGCGATTATGCTCAGAGATTGCACGACAAATGGGGCGTGGGACGTAGTGGAAAAAATAATGGTATACTTATTCTTGTAAAGCCCAAGACATCTGATTCCCGAGGAGAAGTATTTATTTCAGTCGGTTATGGTCTTGAGGGAGTAGTACCTGATATTACGGCCGGAAGAATAATTGACAGCGAAATGTTGCCTTACTTTATGGAGGGTGATATGTATACAGGTATCGATAAAGCCGTAGATGTTCTTATCGGATTGACTAAAGGTGAGTTTACAGCCGATCAATACAACTCAAAAAAGAATACGGGAGATTTCGCAGGTGGAATAATATTATTTATCATATTTTTAATTATCGTGTCGATTATAAACCGGTCGTCGCGACACAGAGGAGATGATGATTATAACTCCAATGGCGGTCGAGGAGGTTGGATTCCTCCTATAATTATTGGAGGTGGCCGTGGAGGAGGTAGTTTCGGAGGCTTTGGCGGCGGTGGATTTGGCGGATTCGGCGGTGGTTCATCCGGTGGCGGGGGGGCTGGCCGTTCATGGTGAAAATTATGAAGAAAGTATTTGTATTACAGTTGTTTGTTGTCATACTGCTGTTCGTCTCGTGCAGTAAGCCCGTAGAGGATGGACCGCCGCCGAAAGCTGATCGGACGGTGGTGGTGTATATGGCTGCGGATAACAATTTGTCATCTTATGCCAAAAAAAATATAATTTCTATGATACGGAGTGTGCCTGCAAATGTTAATCTGTTGGTATATATTAATTTGCCGGGTAAAACTTCTCGTTTGCTGAAGATATCGCATGAAGATATTCCTGCGTCGGTAAGTGATTTGGATTCATATATAGACAAACAGCATGTGGTAAAGACTTATAGCGATGATAATGCAGCCTCGGCTGATGTTATGCGAACAGTACTTACTGATGCGTTAGAAACATTCCCTGCCGAATCATATGGGCTTATATTATGGTCGCATGGATGGGGGTGGTTACCCGCAGGAAGTAAAGTCCGAAGTATGACTTCGACATCATTGTTGAGAAAGGATATTAATACCGATTCAGAAGCCTCTCTAACTAAATATTTTGGTGCCGATGAAAATAATTATATGGAAATATCGGAATTGGTCTCGGCACTGCCTTCGAATGTACAGTTTGAATTTATAATGTTCGATGCCTGTTTTATGGCAAATGTGGAAACATTGTACGATATGCGCAGGAATGCCAAATATATAATTGCTTCTCCTGCAGAAGTATTAGCTTCCGGTTTTCCTTATGAAGATATGGTTCCGCTTTTTTTTGCCAAACCTTTTTCTCCGGATAAAGTATGCCAAACCTTTATGGAATTTTATCGAAAGCCGCAAAATTATGCGTTTGATGGCAATAAATCGGCTGCTTCGGCTGCGATTTCTTATGTCGTAGCTTCAGAATTGGATGCATTGTCTACTACTGTTAAAGATATAAATAATACTGTTGCAGAATTGTCTCTTACAGATGCAAATAGTGTGCAGACGTATGAACAGGCCCAAGCGCATGTTTTTTATGACATGCAGGATTATATGCAGAAACGTTGTCGTGTTGCATACCCGGAACTTTATGATTCTTTTTATATGCAGTTGAAGAAAACGGTTCCTTATTTTGATTGTACTGAAGAACTTTATGGAAGAACGGGATGTATAGGATTTTATACTGTTAATCTTTCATGTGGACTTTCTGCCTATATACCGGTAAATTCAAATTTTGATGCAGCATATTATAAAACGGAGTGGTATAATGCTGTAAGACCATAAATGTATGACATATTAAAAAGTCGCATTTATATATAAATCCTAATATCGTACGAAAGTCAATATTTCAGTATTATTTTTATATTTGTATTTATATATTTTATAATTGATTAAATTAAATAATGAAAGGAATAGTTTTAGCTGGTGGTAGTGGCACACGTCTTTATCCGATAACAAAAGGTGTATCCAAACAGTTACTGCCTGTTTATGACAAACCAATGATATATTATCCTATATCTGTTCTTATGTTGGCAGGGATAAGGGATATCCTGATCATATCTACACCTTATGATCTTCCCTCTTTCCAACGATTACTTGGTGATGGAAGTGATTTTGGAGTGCATTTTGAATATGCAGAACAACCTTCACCTGACGGATTGGCTCAGGCTTTTATCATAGGTGAAAAATTTATAGGCAATGATGCTGTATGTTTAGTTTTGGGCGATAATATTTTTCAGGGACAAAATCTTTCTAAAATGTTGAAGAATGCTGTGCGTACGGCTGAAGAAGATGGCAAAGCAACTGTCTTCGGGTATCATGTCGTAGATCCTGAAAGATATGGCGTAGTAGAATTCGATGATAATGGGAATGCGGTAAGTATAGAGGAAAAACCAGTACATCCTAAATCAAATTATGCTGTGGTAGGATTATATTTCTATCCCAATAAGGTCGTCCGTATAGCTAAGTCCATAAAACCTTCGGCACGTGGGGAATTGGAAATAACTGCTGTAAATGATTGGTTTTTGAAAGATAAAGAGTTGCAGGTCCAAGTTTTAAGTAGGGGATTTGCATGGCTGGATACCGGAACTCATGACTCGTTGAGTGAAGCTTCGACTTTTATTGAAGTTATTGAAAAACGTCAGGGACTTAAAGTGGCTTGTCTTGAAAGTATTGCATATAGCAGAGGCTGGATTTCAGACGATAAAATACGGGAATTGGCTCAGCCTATGATTAAAAATCAATATGGCCAATATTTGTTGAATTTGTTGAAAAAATAAACTTTTGATTTGCTAACCTATATTAACTGAATGATGATAAAAAAATTTTTATTTTTATTGCTTTCTGTCGGTTTTGTGGTGCAGATGTCAGCGCAGACCTCTTATCAAGTACAGGTGCGTAATTCGTTAATCAAAAACGATAAAAACGGTTTACGTGAAATAGTTGTCATTGTGGACCATAAAGGCCAACCCATACAAGGTATCGTTACTGTGGGTAAACATAAGAAGAAATTGGAATTCAACGAAGGCAAACAATATGTCTCTTTTGTCATGCCTGAAGTAAAGTCAGCAGTTTCTTATCCGGTGAAGGTATATGCAGGAGGGAAAGTTGTGGGTGAGTCAGTAGCTGAGTTGGCCCCATTGAGCCGTAAGTGGCAGGTCAATTTGGTACAACATTCTCATACAGACATAGGTTATACTCGTCCGCAGCATGAAATACTTTCTGAACACATACGTTTTATCGACTATGCTTTGGATTATTGCGATCTTACGGACGATTATCCAGATGACGCCAAGTTCCGTTGGACATGCGAAGCTGCATGGGCTGTAAATCAATATATCACTACTCGCCCTAAAGAACAGGTCGAAAGGTTGAAAAAACGTATAAAGGAAGGCCGTATAGAGATTATGGGAATGTATTTCAATTTTGATGAACTTCCCGATGAACAATCTTTGGCCTATTCGTTGCATCCCATTAAGAAGTTCCGTGAAGAAGGCATTAAGGTTGAGTCGGCCATGCAAAATGATGTAAACGGAATAGGGTGGTGTTTCAGCGAATTTTTCCCTGATTTGGGAATTAAATACCTTACAATGGGTACGCATGGTCATAAAGCTTTGATATGTTTCGATCAACCGACTGTTTTTTGGTGGGAATCACCTTCCGGTAAAAAAATGCTTGCATACCGCGCAGAACATTATAACCAAGGTAATTTTCTGCAACTCGAAAAGGGATATTTTGCAGAATTTGAAAAACGTCTGTTCGATTATATCACTACGATAGAGAATCGAGGTGATGCGTATCCTTTCGATATTCTTTCGTTCCAATATTCGGGTTATTTTACGGATAATTCACCCCCGTCTACAATCGGTTCGGATATGGTGAAACAGTGGAACGAGAAATATGAATATCCAAAACTTCGCCAGGCTTTGCCATGTGAATTTTTAAAGATAGTTGAAACTGAGTATCCAGATAAGATAGAGACTATACGTGCTGCATGGCCTGATTGGTGGACCGATGGATTTGCATCCGGTGCACGCGAAGCTGCTGTTACACGTTTGGCTCATACCGATCTTATAGCCAATCAGATAGGGTTGTCTATGGCAAAGATTATGGGAGCTGATATACCTGAAAGTGTAAACCGACAGATCGATGAAGCCAATGAGGCATTGATATTTTATGGCGAACATACTTTCGGTTACAGTGAGAGTGTCCGCGATCCTTTTGCGTATGAAACGATGGAACAGCGTTCTCATAAAGCTGCTTATGCGTGGGAATCTTTCCGTCGTTCACGTCCGGTAGGAGAAACTGCTCTCGGATTGTTGCAAAGCTATACTGTACGTGATCCGGAACATTCGACTATTGCAGTTTATAATCCTTTGAATTGGAATTATACCGGTATGACGACAATATATGCAGACCATGAGATAATTCCTTTGAATAAAAAGGTCAAATTGGTTGACCAGAACGGCGAAGAAGCTAAACTGCAGATATACAAAAGTCGTAGTGATGCCACATATTGGCGAGTGTGGGTAGATGATGTGCCGGCTCTTGGATCAAAGACATTTAAAGTTGTCATAAACGATGAACCAGCCTCGGTTCCTGAAAAAATGGCTTCGGCATCTCCGGTTATAGAAAATCAATGGTATCGTGTCGAATTTGATATGGATAAGGGCACAATATCGAACTGGATTGATAAAGATTTGGGTAAAGATTTGATAGATCACAGTAATGAATGGAAACTTGGCGAGTTGATATATGAAACGGATGATGTGCGTGGATCGCTTGATCAATTCCGTCCCGGTAATTTTAAACGTTATGTGCCGGAAGAGGTACATTTTGACGGTTTGACTAAAGGTGATATATGGGATACTTACCGTTTTGTAGGTACGTCGCCTGCAGGTATGGGTGAAAATAACTTCTGGGTTGAATTCCAAGTGTTTAAACCTGTCAAGCAAATTAAAATGGTGTATCGGCTTAAAAAGAAACTCAATACCGATCCCGAATCGGTTTATGTCTCATTCCCGTTTGAACTGCCTGACGGTAAAATACATTTCGATGTTCCTGGAGGTGTTATAGAGGCAGGGGTAGATCAATTAAAAGGTTCTGCAAATGATTGGAATACGGTTCAGAATTTTGCGTCTGTACGCAATGATAAGGAACAAATAGTTATGGTTAGTAATGAAGTCCCATTGATGCAGTTCGGGAATATCAATCTTGGACGTTTCAAAGCCGGAGCTGTTCCTGAAACCAATAACATTTATTCATGGGTTATGAGTAATTATTGGGTGACCAATTTTAATGCCGATCAACATGGTGAAGTAGAATGGACTTATGCGCTGACATCCTCTTCTGACAATTCGGACGGCTTTGCAACCCAATATGCATGGACCCAGCGTATTCCACTGCTTGCACGAGTCATACCTGCGGGTAAAGACAGTGGCAGTAAAAAAATTGCCGGTTCCGTTTTGGATATTAATCCGCATCATTTATTATTGGTAAATATGGCTCCGGTAGCGGGTGAAAATGCCGTTATACTTTATTTGCGTGAAATAGCAGGCAAACCTGCTGAATTGAATATTACTTCACCATATCTCAATGGCATAAAACTTATGGAGTGTGATGCGGTGGGGGATGTTAAAAAGGATTCTGGAATAATTGAATTTAATCCATTGGAGATAAAATTTGTAAAACTTAGTTGGTAATTAAAATCTGAAAATGATGAAATTTAAAACAGGTAATGGTGTATTATTGATGGTGCTGTTTATCGGTGCAGTTATTTTATTTAATTGTACCTCTTGTAATTCAACAAAAGTGGACGGTTGGTATTATAGTGCAGATAATAAGAATGACAGTATAGGAAAAATGATAGTATCGGTAAAAGATTTTGCTCATCTGCAAATGCAAGGAATACCGGATGTTGAAGGTAATATGGTATTCCAAATTGATGGCCGATTGAAAGATTCAAAAAGATTGGATTGGGTCGAAGCTACAAAAAAGTCAATTAATAAACACATATATTTTATATTTGAGGGAAAAGTAATAGCAGCTCCAATGATCGAAAAAAAAATAGATACTGGAACTTTCTCTATATCTTCTTTTGATTTGAGTAAAAATGGCAAAGAAATGCAACGGATATATCGGGCATTGAAAGAAGAAATGTCGAAATAAACTAATTTATGATATTTTGCAATGGGTGCAATGCTCTTTTAGAGTGTTGCACCTATTCTTTTGTATATGAATCCTTCGGCTTTTAACTCTTCGGCGTCATATATATTACGGCCGTCGATTACTACATTCCCTTTCATGTATTTGCGTATTTCACCCCATGAAACGACTCTGAACTGTCTCCATTCGGTCATTAGTATGACAGCATCGGCTCCGGTTACGGCATCGATTTCATCATTGCAGTAAGTTATTTTATCTCCTAACTGCTTTTTTGTTTCATCCATTGCAATAGGATCGAAAGCTCTTACGATAGCATCTTCTGTCAAAAGTTTATTTATAACAATAAGGGCCGGTGCCTCGCGAATATCATCGGTCTCGGGTTTGTATGACAGACCCCATATCGCAATGGTTTTACCTCGCAGAATGCCGCCGAAGGTTTCTTTTAATTTATTGAAAACAACACTTTTTTGAGATTCATTTATCTGTTTTACAGCTTCGATGAGACGCATCTGTACTCCATGCTCAATCCCAGTACTGATTAAGGCTCTGATGTCTTTGGGAAAACAAGAACCTCCAAAACCTGCGCCTGCATATAGAAATTTACTGCCTATACGTTCATCCGTTCCTATTCCTTTGCGGATAAGATCAATATTGGCACCCACTTTTTCGCATAGTGCCGCAATTTCGTTCATGAAACTTATTCTTGTTGCAAGCATTGCATTGGCTGCATATTTAGTCATCTCAGCCGATGCAACATCCATAAAAATAAACCTTTCACGTTGCAACATAAATGGTTTATATAATTTTGTCAATATGGCTTTGGCTTCATCATCGTCTGTGCCTATCACCACTCTGTCAGGTGACATGAAATCCTTTAAGGCGGCACCTTCCTTTAGAAATTCAGGATTGCTTGCAACGGCAAATTTTATATTCAAACCACGTTTGTCCAGCTCTTCGCGTAATATCTCCTTTACCTTTTTTGCGGTTCCTACTGGAACGGTACTTTTGTTGACAAGCAAAAAGTTATTTTTAATCGTTTGTCCTATATTTTTTGCGACATTTATAACATTGGTCAAGTCTGCCGATCCATCTTCAGCCGGAGGCGTATTGACT
>CASFSC010000030.1 GCA_949296995.1 uncultured Alistipes sp.
GGTGTAATATCGGAGATGTAGCTGCTTCAGAAGTTCGTAGCGTATTGCAAAAGGGAGGATCGGTTATCATATGATGATGTGAGATACAGATTTTACGATTTGGGCTTTTGTACCTGTTGTTAGATATTTTTGAATATATAAATATCTAAAGTCTTTTATATTTCAATCGTGAAAATAGATGAGATTTATACATAATTGTCAAATGAGATATGATTCAGAGCAACAGTTATCGATCCAGTTCAAAATTTCATGTAAAATAAGACATAGTCCAAAATTTGTGTAAATGTGGACAGAATTCAGTTGAAGTTTTTTATATCTGAGGCTTATTTTAGACAGGCAAAGAATTCTTTACTTGATACTTTATCGGGTACTGTATGATTATTCCCTTTCATAATCTCCTTTGTTTTATAAATGTATGAAATGTAAAATGCGGGATTCATCCTGAGTCCCGCATTTTATATTTACAATATTTTATAGCGTATTTTTACATTCACGCCCAATGGATAACTGTTATAAATCTCTAACATTTTATAGTGGTTATCACACTATATTGTATAATAAGGTTTATTTTATATTATTTCTTTCATTTTGTAATTCAGATAAATTTGAGAATACTATTCAGTATATCTTTCAGGTCTGGTTTCGTATAAAGGGAAGCCTGTAATGCGGTCATTTTGGTCGTCGCGTCTTCGTTCCCACCAATTATGGTCGTTTGTTTCTTCTCTCCATTCGTTCAGTAATTTTGCCAGCTTTTTCCCTTCTTCAAGGTATTCGCTTTTGTCTGCAACGTTATGCAGTTCGTATGGGTCGTCGTTTAAATCATATATTTCGACCATAGGACGGGGCGAGAGCAATATATTGTTTTGAGATTCGGTCAATGTCCCGTCATGTTGTGCATTTTTTATAGAATACCAACTGGGACTTGTAGCAAGATCTATGGGTGTCCCATGTGGCAGAGTATAATAGGCATTATATATCAGTTTCAAGTTTTCAGTACGTATGCATCTGATAAATTCATCCGTGTCGTGCCAATTCCGTTCGGCAAATATATAGTCCCTGCCTCTCGCTTCAGGATTATATAGTATGTTTTTAAAACTTTTGCCATAATATTCGTTAGGGGATGTAATGCCTGCGATATCCAATATCGTCGGAGCCAAATCTATCGAACTTATCAATCCGTTTGTGTGAACGCTGTTGGGCCGTATATGCCCATCCCAAACGATTATCAAGGGTGTCTGTATTCCTGCATCGTAAAGTGTCCCTTTACATCTGGGAAACGGCCTTCCATTATCACTTAAAAATATGATGATAGTGTTGTCGGTAAGCCCTCTTTTTTCTAATTCGGACATCATTATTCCAATGTCGCTGTCCATACGTGAAATTTCATCATAATAATCGGCCAAATCCCTTTTAGTCTCCGAATCGTTTATTAAAAAAGGTGGAACATCTATTTTTTCGGGATCATTTACCTGCGGACATACCTCTCGGTTATAAGGCCTGTGCGGATCTATAAAGCCGATCCATAAAAAGAAAGGTTTATCTTGATTTCTGTCAAGAAATTCATTGTAATTTTTGTATGTTTCGGATGTGAGATTGCCTTGATTGGGCAAATATTCCCCATGAATTATTTCTGAAAATTGTTTGTCTCCATTGATTCCCCAATGGCTTTTCAACATAAAAGCTGTAGTATAGCCCGCTTGATTGAGATAATATGGCAGCATTTGAGTTGTATCGTTGATGGGATCATGGAGATCTTCTGTCCCGATAGTATGAGCGAACTGTCCGGTCATCATACTGGTACGTGAAGGACTCGATTGAGGAGAGGTTAGAAATGCCTTTTCGAAGCGGAGACCTTGACTTGCGAGTCTGTCGATATTAGGGGTTTTTATTGTGCTATTTCCATAACAACCGAAATCCATTCCTGCATCATCGGCAAGGAAAACAATGATATTAGGTTTGGAAATATTCTGGTTATTCTGTCCGTATACTATTGTGGATGATAGTACAGCGCATGTGGTTGCGATTAATGAATATCTGTTGGATGTCATGCCGGATTATATTTTTATTACAGACTATTCAAAAATAGTAAAAATATTCCGGTATGTCATAATAAG
>CASFSC010000031.1 GCA_949296995.1 uncultured Alistipes sp.
TTACGTGACAGGGCTGTGACCAATTTATATGCTCAGCATAAAATATTGATAATGGAAATGCCTGCCAATATTGTCGGAAAGTTTGTGGATGCGTTTTGTGAAGAGGAGAATCGAATGGTAGAATGGTTGAGGCATATTAACAAAACATGTGTTTGCCAAAGTGAAAATTTAAGAGCTCAAATCGACTATATAATGCATTGTGAAAATTGAAATAGAGGTTGATAAAGAAAGTATGGTTGTATATAAATGATACGGCTTGGGCGAAAACTATATTTGTATATGCTTATTGCGGGTGTAAAAAAAACGGTTTGGTCGGTAACAGTCGGATAATAGTATAATATATGTATGTGAATATTTATGCATTACAAAATGTGTAAAGAAGGCTTCGGATAGTTTGGTTTTGTAAATTCTTGGTTTAATGGAAGATATTGCGGGTAATTGAAAATTAGTGTTTGTATATGGGAAGACAAAAGGCTTTTATTATATATGGATTGGGTCTTATTAACTATTAAATAAAATATATGTAAATAATATAAATGTAAAATGGAGATAATAAATTCTTTTATGGGATTATTTGGCGTACTTGTGGCAAGCGGCTCCTGGATTGCTTTCTGGAAAGTATCGAAAAGAATCAAAACTGCGGAGGCAAAAAAAGCTGAATTAGACAATGAAATATCCCTTGCCAAAGAATGGCGTGAAACAGCTGAAGCAAGAGAAGAAAAAATAACTGAAAAGGATGAAAAAATAGATGCCTTGTATATTGAACTTAATGGTTGGAGGGATAGATACAATGCATTGATGGAGGAGAATAACAAGCATAAAATAGAGTCGGCAAATATGGCGTATCGTGTGTGCAACCGTCGCAACTGTACACAAAGAGAACCTCAAACCGGATTTTAGCCTATGACAAGAGGTCTCAGAAACAATAATCCTGGAAATATCCGCCATGACGGAGTAAAATGGCGGGGAGAAATAGCCGGGACCGATAAATCATTCAAAACATTCGAAACAATGGCATGGGGCGTAAGGGCTATGTTCCTGCTTTTGAATAATTATCAGATAAAGTATGGTATAGATACGATTGAGTCCATGATAAAACGATGGGCCCCTGAAAATGAAAATAATACTGAAACGTACATACAAACTGTTTCAAAGATTTCAGGTATCAATCGCTCGACATTGGTTACTACTACTCGTAAAGCGCAAATGTTACCCATAGTAGAGGCTATGATAATGGTGGAAAATGGAGAAAACATAGCGTATGACACTATATGCGAAGGATGGCAGTTGTTTATAAAACATAAGTAATAAATGAATGTCATGAAAAAGATCATTGTATTTTTTTTGTTGTGTATCTGTTTATGTGCATGCAGTCACAAAACGTTACCCATAAGTTCGACTCGTACTGATACTATTCGTACGGAACATATTGTAGAGTATATCGAAAAGGTACGAATGGATACAGTCTATATAGAAATACCTGCACAATCGGCACAAATTATTGTTAAAGACAGCATATCTCATCTCGAAACCGATTTTGCAATGTCGGATGCAATGGTTACAGCCGATGGAATACTGCATCATTCTCTTGAAAACAAAAATATAAGGTATTCGGACATAGTACCGGTAAAGGATAGTCAAAAGGTACAAAGACGGGATAGCGTAGTGTATCGGGATGTATCTGTTGAAGTGCCGGTAAAGATGCCATTGTCACGATGGGAGACTTTTTGGATCAGATCGGGACAGACAGCATGGGGTTTATTGATTATATCTGTTGTCTCTATTGTGGCAGTATGGATTGTGAAAAAGAGGTTGTGAAACCTCTTTTTTTATTTGTATATTTGTTTTGGTACGAAACCAGCTAATCCTTTAAATATGAAAAAAATATTACTGGCTGTTTTACTCATGGTTTTTGCATTTAATGTGAACGCCCAAATGGGAAAACGGTTTCCTTCGGAGAAACAATTAATTACAGATCCTTCAACTGGAATACCGATTACCGTATTGACTTCACCCGATAAAAATGACAGATTCCCTTATCAGACCGATCCGATGTGGACAGCAGATGGGAAATATATTGTCTTCAGATCTTCGTCACGCTATACGGAACCTGGAGGTGACAAGGATAAAGGAACAAACTGTATATATTTTATCGAAGAGTTGACAGGTGAAATTATTCAAGCAACCGATGATAGCTCTGTCGGGAGCAGTTACCTCGCTCATAACAGTAATCGTATGTTCTATATGCGTAGTGATGGTGGAAAATATGGCCTGTATGTATTAGACCTTGATCTGTTGTTCGAAGATTCCAAATCGGGAAATATCAAGGAACGTTCGTTTTATGAAAAAAAAGTGGGCGATATTTCGGCCGAATGGGGAATTCCGCGTGAGATAGCTGTCGACTGTACTGATGATTATGCCTATTTTGTCGTAGAACGCCCCGTTTCGGAAGAAGAACGTAAGAAGGCTGTTGCCATAGTTTATTCAAACCCCAATACTGTCAATATTTTATGCGGTATACGTAAAATGGACCTTAAGACAGGTGAGATATCTATGATATTGGACGCTGATTTTCGTATCGGACATATTCAAACCAATCTGTTCAAGTCGGGTGAAATTACCTATTGTCATGAAACCGGCGGTGATGCTCCGCAACGTATGTGGTTTTGTACGGCTGACGGCAAAATAAACAGACCTTTATATAAAGAAACTCCGTTGGACTGGGTTACTCATGAAACGTTTGCCAACGAAAATTATGTCTATTTCTGTCTCGTTGGATTCAGTAATGAGCTTCGCAAACAGGCAACCGGTATTGTCCGTATAAATTTGAGAACGGATGATATAGAATTTTTGGGACAAGCGGATATTGATAAAGATTACTCTCCAAACAGTAATATAAAGGGGCGTGGATTCTGGCATTGCAATGCATCACGTGATGGCAAATGGGCCATAGGAGATACTTATGCTGGTAATATATGGTTGATAAATATCGCAACGGGTGAACGCCATTTGTTGGTGTCACATATTCCGATGAGTCCTGATCATGGGCATCCGTATATCAGTCCGGATAACAAGCGTGTATTGTTTCAATCGGGTTACCTCAGTAAAGGTGAACGTATACAGTTGATGATGGTGAATATTCCTACATATTTTAATTAAAGAGAACAATGAAAATGAAAATTATAGGTGTAATATTTTTTACTCTGTTTGTGCAATTTACAGCTATTGCCGGATCGGGACTGAATAAATTTCCGGATGGATTCAGGCCTGAACAGGTGGGAGATAAATTGAGCAAACGTTTTTTGGAAAGCAAACATATGTTACATGATGGCAAATGGATACATTATGCTGAAGTCTGTACATGGTACGGTGCATTGAAATATGCCGAGGCAGTAGGTGACAAGGCGTTGATAAGACAGTTGCAGGATAGGTTTGAACCGTTGTTTACGACTGAAAAACAGTTGCAGCCTATAATGAATCATGTAGATTTGAATATGTTCGGATGTCTGCCGTTGCAGTTCTATCAGATCACGGGAGATAAACGTTATTTCGATTTGGGCATGCCTTATGCCGATACTCAATGGCAATTACCTGCCGATGCTACGGATAGTGAAAAAGAGTGGGCGGATAAGGGATATTCGTGGCAAACACGTCTATGGATCGATGACATGTTTATGATAACCATTATACAGTCTCAGGCATATAAAGCGACCGGTAATCGAGAATATATTGACCGTGCAGCCCGTGAAATGGTATTCTATCTGGATGAATTGCAAAAAGATAACGGTCTGTTTTATCATGCCCCCGATACCCCTTTTTATTGGGGACGCGGAAATGGGTGGATGGCTGCCGGAATGACAGAATTGCTGCGATATTTGCCGGCCGATAATCCTGACCGACCTCGTATTTTGGAAGGGTATAAATTGATGATGGAGAATTTGAAAAATTATCAGGATAAAAACGGAATGTGGCATCAGTTGGTCGATGCTCCTGATTGTTGGCCCGAAACTTCAGGGTCGGCCATGTTCACTTATGCAATGATAACGGGTGTTAGAATGGGATGGCTCGACAAAAAAGAGTATGCTCCCGTAGCACGTAACGCATGGATGGCATTGGTACCTTATATTAATGAGGATGGAGATGTGACCGAAGTGTGTATAGGTACCAATAAAAAAGATGATCGTCAGTATTATTATGATCGTCCGCGTATCGTGGGCGATTACCATGGACAGGCACCTGTACTGTGGTGTGTATTTGCTTTGACAGAAAAACTTTAATATTTAAACGTTTGGTGATAAATGAAAAGAACTTCGAGAAGGACATTTTTAAAAAATCTTGCTTTAGGCGGTATTGCAATAGGTGGAATGCCATTAATGTCCTGTATTAAAAAGGTAGAAGAAAAACAAAATTTACCTGTTATTGATGAGGTAGATATTTGTGTCTTGGGTGGTAGTTGTACCGGCGTTTTTGCAGCTGTCAGGGCTGCCAGACTCGGAGCTAAAGTCGCTGTTGTCGAAAAACAGAATTGTTTCGGAGGCGTGGCAACCAATTCTCTTGTCAATGTATGGCATTCTTTGTTGGATGCGACATTTAAAGAGAAAATTATTGGAGGAATGACTGATGAAGTTGTTGCCAGGTTAAGAAAAAGAGGTGCCGTTACATCATATGACAATAATGAAAGTATCGGTTTTTTGCTAAATACCCAGGAATTGAAAATAGATTTGGATGAAATTGTGATGGAGGCAGGAGTCAAACCTTATCTTCACACGCTCTTTTCCGAACCGTATAAAGAAAATGATAAACTGACCGGAGTTATCGTAGATTCCAAATCGGGGAGGGGTATAATCAAGGCTAAATATTTTATCGATGCGACTGGAGATGGAGATTTGTGTGTGCGTTTGGGAGTGGGGGATTACCGTTACGATATTTTGCAGCCGCCGACTGTGTGTGCCCACTTTGATGGTGTAGACAAAAAGAAACTTGAAAGTTTGATCCCACAACATGCCGAGGAGTTCGGTATCCCTAACGGTTTTGTGTGGGGTGAGAATCTTCCCGGAACGAATACGCTGATGGTTGCCGGAACGAGAATATATGGAAGGGATTGTTCCGACATACACGATCTTACCATGGCCGAGATCGAAGGAAGACGTCAGGTTAGAGCCATTATGGATATAATGAGTAAATATGGGAATGCTCATATGGGGTTGAATTGTTTGCCTTCATACATAGGTGTTAGAGAAACACGTCATATCAAATGTTTGTATCAGGTTAG
>CASFSC010000032.1 GCA_949296995.1 uncultured Alistipes sp.
TGGGTTGCCTTATTCAAATGATATGTGGCCAAATCATCCTCAGCAAGGCGAAGTATTCAATTTCCCGGATTTACCTACGATAGATGGCAATAAGGTTGTCGGTTATAATACCGATCAAAGTCAGTTTACGACAGATTATACCTCTCGTGCAGTCTCTTTTATAAGGGAAAATCGGGAAACCCCATTTTTTGTATATCTGGCTCATTCAATGCCTCACGTACCATTGGCAGTCTCGGATAAATTCAAAGGTAAAAGCGAACAGGGTTTGTTTGGAGATGTGATGATGGAGATAGACTGGAGTGTGGGTGAGATTATGAAGACTTTGCGTGAAGAAGGTTTAGTGGACAATACATTGGTTATCATAACGTCCGATAATGGTCCGTGGGCAAATTACGGTAATCATGCCGGTTCGGCAGGAGGTTTGCGTGAAGCCAAAGCAACGACTTTCGATGGGGGGAATCGGGTGCCATGTATAGTGTATTGGAAAGGGCATACAAAACCGGGGACAATTTGTAACAAGTTAGCTTCAAATATAGATCTATTCCCGACGTTTGCAGAAATTACCGGAGCTCCACTTCCGGAAAGGAAGATTGACGGTATCAGTATATTGTCTCTGATAGAGGGAAAAGATGGCGCAAATCCACGGGAATCTTTTGCATATTATTATAATAAGAATGATCTTGAAGCTGTAACCGACGGCGAGTTCAAATTGGTATTTCCTCATACGTATGCTACCTATGGCGCGTATGAACCTGGAAATGACGGTCAGCCGGGGAATCTTGCAAATCTAACGATGATGAAACCTGAATTGTATGATTTGCGTCGTGATCCTGGTGAAAGGTACAATGTAATAGGTCAATATCCTGAACGGGTTATAAAACTTATGGGAATAGCCGATGAAATGCGTGAAGAGTTGGGGGACAATCTTACCCGCAGGAAAGGAAATGCTCGCAGAGAACCGGGACTGGTTTTAAAACAATAAGATAAATTACAGCTGAAATTATAGCATAAACCGATTGTGTAAATTACTATGATGATATCTCGTGTATTTCCTGTAAATACCGTTTGAATGCAGGAAGAGAGGATATGTTTTTATGTCGGAGGATTCATTTTCTTTCAGTTGTAGGTATAGGGCTGTTTATGTCTCTATGTATGACTAAAATATGCAAAAGATAAATATTGAACAACAATATTTACCTTTTGCATTACTTGATATCATTTAAACCCTTTGTGCCAATTAATTTTTTGTGTTAGTGTGATGGAATGTATTTACATCTCCTTACAGACAAAGGACGGTATTCCCAATCGAATATTCACAATATACAGGTCACTCGTAATTCATCCGTCCTTTATGCAAATTGAATAACTCTTTTGACGGACTTGCTTTCCATGCGTGCCCTCGGCTGTGTATGGAAATTATAAAGATATGCTGTCAATTTCGTCGAATGTAAAACGACGTACAGAACATACACCTATGCCATCCATTATTACGAAATTTACACTCTTGGCCTCTTTTTTCTTGTCTGTTTTCAGCACTTTGGTCAACTTTTGCAATTCTATGCCTGAATCTGTAGGCAGTCCGAGTTTCGTGAAAACATCTTTTACCCTTTGAGCCTCCTCATCAGTGATGGACCCTAATTTTGCCGATAATTTAGCAATCATTACTATCCCTATTGCAACAGCTTCACCATGGATAAATTGATTGGTGCTCTTTTCTATGGCGTGTGCAAAAGTGTGACCGAGGTTAAGTTTGCGCCTAAGTCCCCCCTCGCGTTCATCAATGGTAACTATATCCGCTTTGACTTTAATGGCTCTCATTATGGCTTCGATGAGCAAGGCTCGGTTATTGCGGAAATCTTCCAGATTGTGAGTCTCGAAAAGTTCGAAAAGTGTTCTGTCTGCAATAAGACCTGCTTTAATTATTTCGGAAAGTCCAGCTTTGAATTCGCGCTCAGGGAGCGTGTCTAACAAGGATTGGTCGCATAATACGAAATCGGGCTGATTGAATGTGCCGATCATGTTTTTTAATCCTTCGAAATTTACCCCGTTTTTGCCTCCTACACTTGCATCTACTTGAGCCAGAAGAGTCGATGCCACGAATCCGAAACTTAATCCGCGCATATATGTAGAAGCTACGAATCCTGCTATATCAGTTACAATTCCACCGCCGAAGCCTACAATAAATGATGTGCGGTCGATACCCATGTTTAAGAGTTCACCATATAATTTTTCAACCGTTGCGAGTGTCTTGCTCGTTTCACCCATCCCTATCAGACAATAGTCATATTTGTTTATGATGTCTTTATATTTGCGATGTACGTTTGCATCTGTGATAATTACTACGCGTTTCCCCTCGGGAAGATATGAATCGAGTGAATTTATTACATCTCCAATGACTATTCGAGAGGGCTCTCCATTCGTACGTTTTACTTCAATGATCTGTTTCATAACCGACTAATGTTAAAATTTATTAGGACATCATGCTATATATTAATACAAATATAATCTTATTTCCTATTTATTTTCTTACCTTTGCAACCTCAAATATAATTATCGTATGCAAAAATTGCGCAATATTGCGATTATTGCCCATGTCGATCACGGAAAAACTACATTGGTCGATAAAATGATACTTCAGGGCAATCTCTTCCGCGATAATGAAAAGTCGGGAGAGCTTATTATGGATAATAACGATCTGGAACGTGAGAGAGGTATTACCATACTTTCCAAAAACGTATCGGTTATTTACAAAGATTACAAAATCAATATCATCGATACTCCGGGCCACTCCGATTTTGGAGGAGAAGTCGAAAGAGTGCTTAATATGGCCGATGGAGTTTTGTTATTGGTCGATGCGTTCGAAGGAACTATGCCGCAAACGCGTTTCGTATTGCAAAAAGCACTTGCTTTGGGTAAAAAACCGATAGTGGTGATAAACAAGGTTGATAAACCTAATTGTCGTCCGGAAGAGGTTTATGAACAGGTTTTCGATTTGATGTTTACTCTGAATGCTACCGAAGACCAACTTGATTTTACTACAATTTACGGTAGTGCCAAACAGGGCTGGATGTCGCATGTATGGAAAGAGAGAACGACAGATATCGTTCCATTGTTGGATGCCATTATAGATAATATTCCGGCTCCCAAAGTTGTAGAAGGAACACCTCAGTTACTTATAACCTCATTGGAATATTCGCCCTATGTTGGACGTATTGCGATAGGTAAACTTACTCGTGGAACATTGAAATCGGGTATGCCTGTAACATTGGCTAAACGAGATGGTGTGACTATGGAAAAGACACGCATAAAAGATCTTATGGTTTTCGACGGATTGGGTAAAACCAAAGTCGATAAGGTTGAATGCGGAGAAATATGTGCTATTGTAGGTATAGATAATTTCGAAATAGGTGATACTATCTGTGATTATGAAAATCCGGAACCTCTTGAACCTATTGCAATCGATGAACCTACGATGAGTATGTTGTTTACGATTAACGATTCACCGTTTTTCGGTAAAGAAGGTAAATATGTCACCTCGCGTCATATTAAGGAACGTCTTGACAAGGAACTCGAAAAAAATCTTGCATTACGTGTCGAACCGGGAGCCACTTCTGACAGTTTTATCGTTTATGGTCGAGGAGTTCTTCACCTTTCAGTTCTTATAGAGACGATGAGAAGAGAAGGCTATGAGTTACAGGTAGGACAACCACAAGTTATTATAAAAGAGATTGACGGACAGAAATGTGAACCAGTGGAAGAACTTACTATAGATATTCCAGAAGAGTGTTCCGGTAAAGCGATAGAACTTGTGACAAAACGGAAGGGTACGCTTTTGAATATGGCTACTATAGGTGATCGTCAGAGATTGGAGTTTGATATTCCATCTCGAGGACTTATCGGTTTACGTAGTAATCTTTTGACAGCAACTGCAGGTGAAGCAGTTATGTCTCACCGTTTTAAAGCCTTTGAACCCTATAAAGGTGATATGGAAACACGTCAGAATGGCTCGTTAATAGCGATGGAGACTGGAACGGCTTATGCTTATGCTATTAATAAATTGCAGGACAGAGGCTCATTCTTCGTATCTCCACAGGATGAAATATATCGTGGACAGGTAGTAGGTGAGAGCAATCGTGCTGATGATATTGTGATTAATCTTACCAAGTCGAAAAAACTTACCAATATGCGTGCAAGTGGATCTGACGAAAAAGTTTCTATTGCACCTCCTATTATATTCTCGCTTGAAGAGGCTCTTGAGTATATAAAAGAGGATGAGTATGTTGAAGTTACTCCGAAATCTATTCGTTTGCGTAAGATTTTGTTGGATGAAAATGAACGTAAACGTCAGGCAAAATAGTAGTTGCTATATCTGATTCAGACGTTTACGGCTGAATAATATTTAAATAAAAGAACTCACCCGCCAGAATAAACCTCTGGCGGGTGAGTTTTCTTATGGATTATGTCATATTATGAAACAAATTTGTTAGTTGATTGTCATTTTTAGTTGAAAATTGAAAAATTATATTGTCTGGTTTACTCTCGATTTATGAATAATTCTTTATAATTGTCGTAATAATAGAGGCTGAATTCTTTATACCATAATGTGATATTTGTCATTTTAAGTATATCGTAGAAGATCTGTTTTTATCAGTTTGCTGCAGGTATACAAATATATAATGATGTATATACACATTATTATATATCATGGTATCATATCTCCCCGTTTTACAGATTTGTTTAAATGCAATTGATTTATATCTGTGGAGTATTATTGTTTTTGTCCAACCCACCCTGGAGCTTGAACTGCTATCTCATGAGAGTCGGGAGTAACCAACATCACTCCAGTGCCTGCATCGGTAATGTGTCCTATGACATCTATACCCAAGGCAAATATTTCGCCCTGTTTGGAAATGGGAACTGTGAACAGCAGTTCATAATCTTCTCCTCCGTTCAATGCAGCTACTACAGGGTCAATGTGCATCTCTTCGGCCATGGCATGAGTCTCCTTTGAAATCGGTATGCGTTCCAGATATATGCGCGCTCCTTTGTTTGAATCTTTACATATATGTAACAGATCGGAGGAAAGGCCGTCTGATAGATCTATCATTGAAGTCGGAACAATGTTGTTTTTTGCCAAAGATTCGATAATATCAATTCTTGCATACGGTTTCAGTTGTCGTTGCAGAATATATTCGTATCCCTCGAATTTTGGTTTGGGATTGGGCATGCCGTTAAGGGCGTGTTTCTCCCTCTCCAAAAGATGCAGTCCCATGTAGGCTGCTCCCAAATCTCCC
>CASFSC010000033.1 GCA_949296995.1 uncultured Alistipes sp.
TTCGGAATATCTCCTGTCCATCCAGCCATTCCGAACAGATCTACATTTCCAATTACTTTACCTGCTCCGAACATAATACCGAAACCCAAAGCCCAGAACACCAAAGAACCTACAGAAAAGTCCAACAAGTTTTTCATAAGAATATTAGCCGTATTTTTCGTACGAGCAAAACCTGCCTCAACCATTGCAAATCCGGCCTGCATTATAAAAACCAGCATTGCGGCCAATAACACCCACACCGTATCCAGAGATGTGGCCAAATCCATAATTGTAAAATCTTCCATAATGCGTTCTATTTTTCGTCCGTATATAATGTTTTATCACCCTGAAGTCCTGTTCGAATAGAGTATGATTCATTTACAGGGCTTACGAATATTCGTCCGTCACCGACCTCACCAGTTTGTGCTGCACTGATAATGGCATCGATTGTCGGTTTGACGTTCACGTCGCGCACGATAATGGTAAGCATAATTCGTTCGATGTAACTCGTGTCGTATATCACACCACGGTATATTCGTTCCTGACGAGCCTTACCTACACCGCGCACATCCATATAGGAGAACCATTCGATACCGGCTTCATACAAAGCCTCTTTCACATCCTCAAACCGCGTTTTGCGGATAATTGCCTGAATCTGTTTCATATATTCCAGTTTTTAATCCTATCTATTGCTTTTGTTACATTGTTACTGTTTGCGAACGCTGTCAACCGAAAATAACCTTCACCCGACGGTCCGAACCCGATACCTGGAGTTCCCACTATCTGACATTCGTTCAGTAATTTGTCGAAAAATGCCCATGAAGTCATATTGTATGGTATTTCAAGCCATATATAAGGAGCATTTACACCGCCATAAGCACGAAATCCGGCATATTTCAAACCTTCGAGAATCGTCTTTGCATTATTCATATAATATGCAATGGTTGACGAGGTTTGTTCTTTTCCTTGTGGAGTATAAACTGCTTCCGCAGCTCTCTGTACTATATATGCCGTACCATTGAATTTTGTACTCTGATGTCTGTGCCACAAAGCATTCAATGACACCGCACTGCCGTTATTGTCATATGCCACCAATTCTTTTGGCACAATCGTATATCCGCAACGGACTCCTGTAAATCCTGCCGTCTTCGAAAAACTGCGGAATTCTACTGCAACCTCTTTTGCTCCTTCGATTTCGTATATTGATTTAGGAATCGACTGATCACTTATGTACGCTTCATAAGCCGAATCGAAAAGAATAATCGATTTGTGAGATTTGGCATATTTTACCCACTCCGTAAGTTGGTCTCTGTTTAAAACACTGCCCGTAGGATTGTTCGGCGAACAGAGGTATATCACATCAGCCCGGCGTTCCGGCAGTTGTGCAGCAAACTCTTTTTCACGAGGACAGTCAAGATATACAATATTGCTCCACTGTCCGTTCGGCAAAAGCTTCCCGGCACGACCTTCCATAACATTGGTATCTATGTAAACCGGATATACAGGATCGCTCACCGCAACTATATTGTCGGCCGAGAGAATATCTCCGAAATGTCCCAAAGAACTTTTTGCTCCGTCATTGATAAAGATCTCTTCATTCGATAAAAAGATACCTCGTTTCAGATAATCGTTTTCCAAAATCGTACTTTTGAGAAAATCGTATCCGCATTCTGGAGCATAACCATGAAATGTAGAACGGTCGGCCATTTCATCAGTTGCCTTATGAATAGCTTCGACAACACTATCACAAAGCGGCTCTGTCACATCTCCAATACCTAAAGAGATAACTTCTGCATCAGGATTCATCTTTTTATATACCGAAACTCTTCTAGCTATTTCACTGAAAAGATAATTTTCGGATAATGCCTTGAAATTTTCATTTACTCGTATCATATCTTGTACTCTCCTTTAAAGACCCCTTCTGCCCCTCCGGTGAGCGTTACCTTATTCGTTTTTTCAGTCCATTCCACCTCAACATCGCCTCCGAGTAATTTTATAGTTGCCTTTCGTGCGGTTTTACCATGCAATACAGCTGCTACCAAAGTGGCACATGCCCCGGTTCCACAGGCGAGGGTTTCACCACTTCCTCTTTCCCAAACTCTCATCCGAATCACA
>CASFSC010000034.1 GCA_949296995.1 uncultured Alistipes sp.
AAGGAACTTATGTTCAACCTAATAAAGCAGAAACTGATATTTTAGGAAGAGAACATTTTAATAAAATAGGTGGAGGGAAAGTTGAAAGTGTAGGTACTTCTCATACGCATAATCAAGGGAAGAATATAGATAAAGAAGGGAATGTACATACATTTAGAGAAGATAAAGCTCATATTCCGACTTATAAAGAAATTCAAAATATTCAAAAAGGTATTGCGATTAAAAAGAAGAAATAGAAAATGCACAAACAAAGAAGAAGGTCATTTATTTTTAACAACCTTCTTCTATATATTTATACAATATGGATTTAACGAAACAGTATATATATAAAAATGAACAAACAGATAATGTAAGTCTTCACGAGAGTTGCATTAAAAGAATTGACTTTAATTGTATTGAAACGATTTTTCATGTGGATTGGTCTCAAGGTTATGGGGATTTTCTAATAAAATGTTCATACCCAGAGTCAGTTGAATATAATTTTACGACAATCAATGAATATTTGTCTCAGAATACAGTTTTGAATCACTTGGAAATAACTGATTTCTCTTATCTAAAAGATAAGAATGGATATATCATACAAATTGATTTCGATAATTATCCAGTTGGATATATTAGAATGCATTGTTTGGAATTTAGTTTTGAATGTCCGTCATTACCTATTTGTATTGGAGGTAACGGGCATCGTATTCCTTGGGATCCAATAAAAACAGAAGATCCGTTGGATTCTTAAGTTTTGCAATTCAAGCAACATTAAAGAATATCCCTGTTTTTCATATTTTTGATTGCAGGGATATTTTTTAGTATGTTGTGGCATATTTATTGTAAACAGGTGTAATACATATATACTATGCGTTCATCGGTAAGAACGGCATTCCTGCTTCATTGAATTATGTCACTCCTCCTTCGGGTTACGGCATCCGCTATACAGGCGACTACAAGGGTTTATTGACGGGTACGGTCACGGCAAGACTGGATGCTTCGGGCGTGGCAGGATACGACTACACGGCTTATTATTACGATAACCGCAGGCGTATCATCCAGACAAGGAGCACGAACCATTTGGGCGGTACTGACGTGGAATATCTTGCCTATAACTTTATCGGCGCCCCGGTCAAGCGGCAGCGTGTTCATACAGCGAGCGGGAAAAGTACCCAGACAGAGACTTATACGTATACATACGACCATGCGGGACGGCTGACCGTGACAAAGTATAAGCTGAACAGCAATGCCGAAATTACGCTGGCAAGTAATACGTATGACGAATTGGGCAGGCTTCAGACGAAAAGTCTTCACGGCAGTACGGCCAACAAGCAGACGTACAGCTATAATATCCGCGACTGGCTGACGGGCATCAGCGGGAACAAGTTTACGCAGAACCTGTACTACAACACGGGCAGCGGAACGCTGCAATATGGAGGTAATATTAGTAGCATGACTTGGAAGGCGGGCAACGAAAGCACGGTAAGGGGGTATAAGTTTGCCTACGACGGTCTGAGCCGCCTGACTTCCGCCGTTTACGGTGAAGGCACGGACATCAGCAGCAACGC
>CASFSC010000035.1 GCA_949296995.1 uncultured Alistipes sp.
TTAGTCCTGACATTTTGTCTAATTACTTTGTTTTTGTTTTGCGGGCGTTGTCCACTTGATTTGCATTTCCTGTCATCTTACAAATTCTGTCGAAATTGTGCTTTAAGGTAGCTTCAAGCCCTCGCCCATTCATTTAATTGATATGTTTGTTAAAAATTCCGTCACACTTTGATTTCTACTTCAACACCGCTTGGAAGTTCGAGTTTCATCAATGCATCGATTGTTTTAGGAGTCGAACTGTAAATATCCAAAATACGTTTGAAAGTGCAGAGTTGGAATTGTTCTCTTGCTTTCTTGTTAACGAAAGTAGAACGGTTTACAGTAAAAATCTTTTTCTGGGTAGGAAGCGGAATAGGACCACTTACTACAGCTCCAGTACCTTTTACGGTTTTTACGATTTTCTCGGCTGATTTGTCAACCAGATTATGATCGTAAGATTTCAGTTTAATTCTTATTTTCTGGCTCATATTTATTCAATTCTTTTACCACTTGACTTTTCGATAATTTCCTTAGCGAGATTAGCAGGTACTTCTTCGAAATGAGAGAATTCCATAGAAGAAGTTGCACGTCCCGAAGATATAGTACGCAATACCGTAACATAACCAAACATTTCTGCCAGAGGCACTTTGGCTTTAATTACGCGTGCCGCACCTTTTGATTCCATTCCACTGATCTGTCCACGACGTTTGTTAAGGTCTCCGATAATATCACCCATGTTTTCTTCTGGAGTTACAACCTCTACCGACATAATAGGTTCGAGGATAACAGGTGATGCTTTTTTAGCAGCTTCGCGGAAACCGTTACGAGCACAGATTTCGAATGAAAGTGCATCAGAGTCAACAGGGTGGAACGAGCCATCCTTAAGAGTAACTTTCATGCTATCAACCATAAAACCTGCAAGAGGGCCGTTTGTCATTGCCGATTCAAATCCTTTTTGTATAGCTGGTATATATTCTTTAGGGATATTACCACCTTTCACGATATCGATAAATTCGAGACCCATTTTACCATCTTCGGCAGGGCCGAGTTCGAATATGATATCGGCAAATTTACCACGGCCACCCGTTTGTTTTTTGAACACTTCGCGGTGTTGAACGGTAGATTTGATAGATTCCTTATAATTAACCTGAGGAGCACCCTGATTGATTTCGACACCAAATTCACGACGCAGACGGTCAACTATAATTTCGAGGTGCAATTCACCCATACCGCTAATCACCGTCTGACCGCTATCTTCGTCTGTTTTAACTGTAAATGTTGGGTCTTCTTCAGCGAGTTTACCAAGTGCGATACCGAGTTTATCGAGATCTTTTTGAGTTTTCGGTTCAACAGCCAAACCGATAACTGGTTCAGGGAAAGTCATAGACTCAAGAACGATCTGATTTTTTTCGTCGCAAAGAGTATCGCCCGTACGAATTTCCTTAAATCCTACAGCAGCACATATATCCCCTGCGCTGATTGATTCCATAGGATTTTGTTTATTCGCATGCATTTGGTATATACGACTGATACGTTCTTTTTTACCTGAACGGCTATTTTGTACATAAGAGCCGGCATCGAGTTTTCCTGAATATACGCGAATAAATGCCAAACGACCTACAAATGGGTCTGTAGCAATTTTGAATGCAAGGCCACAGAAAGGTTCGTCTTCAGAAGGCATACGATGTACTTCATTACCTGTTATAGGATCTATACCAGTAACTCCACCGATATCCAATGGAGATGGCAGGAATGCCATTATATAATCCAACAACAATTGTACACCTTTATTTTTGAATGATGATCCACACAACATAGGAACCATCTTCATAGATATTGTAGCCTTACGAATTGCAGCAAGGAGTTCGTCTTCGGTAATAGAATCAGGATCTTCGAAGAATTTTTCCATCAAAGCATCATCTTCCGCAGCAGCTTCTTCAATGAGTTTAGCACGCCATTCAGCGACTTCAGCTTTCATTGATTCAGGAACTTCTTCAAAAGTATAATTTATCAATTCCTTTTTCTTTTCTTCATGGTAAATAATTGCCCTATTATATATAAGGTCTACCAAACCGACAAATTTATCTTCAGCACCGATAGGCAATACAACAGGAACGGCATTTGCACCGAGACGTTCTTTGATCTGTGCGCAAACGGCCAAGAAATCGGCACCAGTACGGTCCATTTTATTAACATACCCTATACGTGGCACATTATATTTATCGGCCTGACGCCATACGGTTTCACTCTGAGGTTCCACACCACCCACAGCACAGAAAGTAGCGACAGCACCGTCGAGCACACGTAACGAACGTTCTACTTCGACAGTAAAGTCTACGTGTCCCGGGGTATCGATAACATTTATCTGATAATTGTGGCCTTTATAGTTCCAGAAAGCAGTAGTAGCGGCAGAAGTAATAGTGATACCACGTTCCTGTTCCTGAACCATCCAGTCCATAGTAGCAGCACCCTCGTGCACTTCACCGATTTTATGAGTTTTTCCGGTGTAGAAAAGAATACGTTCTGAGGTTGTAGTTTTACCGGCATCGATGTGAGCCATGATACCGATATTTCTTGTATATTTTAAATCTCTTGCCATATAATCCTTTCTCTCGAATTAAAATCTAAAGTGAGCGAATGCTTTGTTGGCATCAGCCATACGGTGCATTTCTTCTTTACGTTTGAATGCTGCACCTTCTGCATTGTGGGCAGCCATAATTTCTGCTGCTAATTTTTCAGCCATTGATCGACCGGCACGTTTTCTGGAGTAAAGGATAAGGTTTCTCATTGCCAAAGAAACTTTGCGTTCCGGTCTCACTTCTGTTGGTACCTGGAAAGTAGCACCTCCCACGCGACGTGATTTCACTTCCACTTGAGGAGTGATATTTTCGAGAGCTTTTTTCCAAATATCAAGAGGAGCCTTATCTGCATCCTTCATCTTCTCGCCTACGATATCCAATGCGTCATAAAAAATTCCGTAAGCAATACTCTTCTTACCATCCAGCATAAGGTTATTTACGAACCTTGTCACAAGAACGTCTCCGAACTTGGGATCTGGAAGTAGAATTCGCTTTTTAGGCTTCGCTTTTCTCATTGTTTAAAAAATTCTTTTTTGTTTAATAAATCTTGTTAACGTTTTACTTTTTAGCTGCACCTGCTTTAGGTCTCTTTGCTCCGTATTTTGAACGGCGTTGTTTACGACCGTCTACACCGGCTGCGTCGAGGGCACCACGAACGAGGTGATAACGAACACCGGGAAGGTCTTTAACACGACCGCCTCTAACCAGAACGATAGAGTGTTCCTGCAAGTTATGGCCTTCTCCCGGGATATAGGCATTAACCTCTTTACCGTTAGTAAGTCTCACCCTTGCAACTTTTCGCATGGCCGAATTCGGTTTTTTGGGAGTGGTTGTGTAAACACGCACGCACACCCCGCGACGTTGCGGACACGCATCCAACGCAGGAGCCTTGCTATTAAAGCTTGGCGTCAATCTTCCTTTGCGTACTAACTGTTGAATAGTTGGCATTTTTAATTACTTTACTTTTAAGTTATTTATCCTTTACTTCGGGGCACAATGCCCCCTCCATTTATACAAAATGGACTGCAAAGATATTAATAGTTTTTTTAAAAACAATACTTTTTGATGCTTTTATTGCGGATTATCAGCGTTTTTCACATTTTCAGAACCATTTTATTTATTGTATTTTTTTATAATTCCATGAATTTCATAGTTTATTTCAATATGAAATCGTAAACAGCTAATATTCAAAGCATTAGGAAACATAAATTTTGTTAATAAATTGTTGACATAATCGGTAAAAACATTCCTACAGATATGTTTGAGTCATGTTTGGGAGACAAATATGAGCATATAAAATAGGATATATTTATCGTTAAAAAATTTTAACTTTGTCTGCACAATCCGGTACACTGATATGGCTGCAGAGAGACATAAATACAAACTTGAAGTTAAGAGTGACAGCTTGTTCTGTCGTTTTCAGAATCTTTACGTTTGTATTGCCACATATAATGGGAATACAGAGAAACCTTCATCAGTATCTTACGGCAATGCCTGTCCTGCGACTCCTGGAGATACACTAACCATCGAGGCCGAAGAACCGGCCGGACGTATTACCATAGCCATATACACAGTACCCCAACAATATCCAGAGAGCAAATCGGTTGCAGAAAACCCGCCTTATATTTTAGAATACAAAGTCTACCGGGACGGTAAACTCATAGACACACAAAAAGCTGAAGTAGACCGTTGGGGTGGACTTCAGTTGGTTTCAATACCATACAAATAAAAACTTCTACCTTTTTAAGGTATCATACTTCTCCCAATAATTATCCACCTTAAAACAGACAGGGCATGAATATATACAATGTTGTAACTGCGACAATTCTCATGCAATACAATTCGTATCCTCTCCTCCCCTTATAATATATATACCAATGCTTTGAAGAATAAAAACCCTTACCACCAAACACAAAATCACGAAGCAAACCGTAAACCCAGAAAGTTAAGACAATCAATGCAATTTCAAACACGATGAGGGATAAAAATTTATGCGATACATAGCCATACGTTTTGCCTATCTCCCCTTTCACACTCTTTGAGGTTAGGTGTTATTCCAAGCGACAAAACCCTTAGAACACCTCTTTTAAGATATTGATTGAAGCGACGGAATTAATCGCGTCGAAATGATAACCGAAAAAAGTCAACATAGATTGCATAAAATCTACCCGTTGATAACGAGACAACTTAATATCGACAAGATTAATAGGTTCTGTTTCCATAAGACGGTTCAAAAGATAGGCGGCTTCACTTTCCATATATAACCTATGATTTGGGATCACATTACAAAATATACCATTGCGTATATCGAAATATCCATGAGCTACATACTCATTCCCGGGATAAAAGCCCATATAAAAAGAGAGTTGTACGAGAAACCACAAATGGAAATTAGCCACACCTGCTTCCATTCTGTCAAGTTCGGCAACCGACCGACACACGAAATCGAAAAGGGGAGCATTTACCTCCACCTCACGCACCAGACGATAAAGTACCTCTGCCATAAACAGAGATATGGTACTTTTGCGCACATCGAACGGGAGGGTATTCATCGGCATGAGATTACGCACATCCTTCATACGGTGCATCTGTGATTTGGAGGATTCCATTCCTTCAAACTCCAGAAGGAACATGGGCTGAAAAAAAGCGGCTTTATTTCCGTGTCCTTTCGAACTGTGCACCCCTTTAATTATATATGTAACACGTCCGCAAACATCCGTCAACAAATATGCAATCATAGAATTATCTCCATACTTAACTGTATGAAGAACTATTCCGCGAGCTTTATATACATGGTTGGGCATCGGCAATATCAAAATCAGGCGACAAAAAGAATTCCTGAAACAGACTTTTAATCAATAAAAATATCGACTGATTATCTTTCTCTGAAAAATCGGGCCAATTTTTCCACAGCACGCCCCCGATGACTCATGCTGTTTTTTTCTTGAGGAGTCATTTCGGCAAAAGTTTTCGTATATCCTTCAGGAACAAAAATCGGATCATATCCGAACCCTCCTGTCCCATGCGACTCCTCCACAATATGACCTCGGATCTCACCTTCGAATATATATTCCTTCCCATCGAGAATCAACGATATAACAGTACGGAAACGGGCATTACGATTTGTTACGCCTTTCAAATTTTCGAGTAACAAAGCCATATTTGCCGCCGAATTTTTCTCCTCACCGGCATAGCGGGCCGAATATACCCCGGGTGCCCCATTCAGAGCCTCCACTTCCAGACCCGTATCATCCGCAAAACAGTTCTCTCCGGTTTTCTCATACAGATAATGCGACTTTTGCGATGCATTTCCTTCGAGTGTATTCTGCTCCTCGGGGATATCCTCTGTTACGCCCACCTCCTGCGGAGTAAGCAATTCATATCCGGGTCCGAGCACAGTTCTTACCTCTTCAAGTTTATGTCTATTATTGGTTGCAAAAACTATCTTCATATCTGCTATTTCTTATAAAATTTACTGAGTTCATTGTCAGCCGCAATCTTCCGAATAATCGCTTTAACAAGCTTATCGAGTTCACTATTTTCACTGTAATCGGCTGGACTCACGAAATTGACACGATTATCCCGAATCAGTTTCTCCATTTCGGCACGTTTTTGTTCCGATTCAGGATTATATACCGCGATAGAATGCCCTCCTTGTTGCTTAACCAATTTCATACATGGGATATCGGTACTTCCATCACCGAAATATATCATGTGCCGGAATTGTACGGGACGTTCCTCCTCAGCTATATATTCGTTTATTTTTTTACTTTCGTAAACACTCTCTATACCTTTATTTATTTTAAATATGAACTGCGTTTTATTGGTATAATTTACGGCAACAGCAGGCCAATAGGCAACCCCATCCACATCGTACAAAAATGAACAGGCATATATTTTCTTAAATTCAGGAGCTATCGATGTCCCTTCGATCATCTCCCTTATTCCCGACGAATTGATGTAATGTTCTATAAGAATTCCCCTTTCAGCGGCATAAGCATTTATACGTTCAAACCATTCGGTTACACCTTTATATAATGTGATATTACGCCCCGAAAGCATGAACGACTCACGTCTGAGAGATTTCCCCGAGCTTTTAGCCTCATGCAACATACGGTACATATATGCCAATATAGGATCCGCATCCTGCTCTTCGGCAATCTGGTTACTCTCTTTCCAAAACTCATAATTGCTTTTACCCACAGCAGGGATAAAATCATATTCCTGCATATTGCCGGGCGAAAGCGTTCCGTCAAAGTCATAAATCAAAGCTACCGTCAATTTGTCTTTCATAACTTACGGTTTTATTTATAAATGTCCGACGAGAGAACATCCCTTACAGCCTGCACAGCTTCGGGATTTGTACGTATTCCTCTCCAGTTATATATTATTACCATCCGGCAATCCATAAAAGAGAATGTCGTATTTATATGATCGGCCCATTCAGCAGCATTCTGCCCGGGCCACAGCCATTCGGAAGCAGCCCAACTCGTACGCTTTTGTTCCGCCATTTCATCACCCAATGTTCCTGCCGTATGAGGATTTATAGAATAGAAACTCCAACCGGGTGTTGCATATGGATTCATTGCCGGCCAAAACTTCAAATGTTCCGGAAACGGTTCATAATTTCCACCCATATGGGTAAATAATTCCTCTTTAGAAAATCCATATTTGCGAACCTCCTTACACAGAGCAAGCAAATATTTATAAGTCATATATTCATAATCCGAATTGGTTAACTGCCCCTCTTTTTTTGTTCCGCTAACCGTTGCTGCAGCATATCCCAACATTTCGACATTGTTATTTTTTGCGAAATTGACAATCGACAATCTCCCCGCAGGATCATGCGTAATATCATCAGGATATTTTTCAAAAAGGGCATTACCTCCCTTATAATGATAAGCATTATGGTTGAAGCCAGCCTCCCAACCTACTCTGACTCCTGCAAAAAGATATTTTTTTGACTGAGGCAAAGAATCTTTCCATCGGGCCAACACGGGCAGCAATTTCGCATATCCATCATAATGAGCCTGCAAAATTTTGGGAGAAAGTATATTCGGTGCCGGTAAAACGCGCAGTTGCCGACCCCAATCCCGCCAACAAATCTTGACAGCCGAATCAGGTGTCCATGCAGTCCACTCGACATTATATCTGTTTTCAGGATTATAGCCTGGTTTAGAGGGATCCCACCAATTCCATAAATCGGGACAACCTCCTATCCATTGCTGCCCGTCTACATGTATATGGACAGGCATATTCCTCTCTTCGCTCAGCGCAAGCAATCCTTTTAAAAGGCATACAGGTTCATCGCTTTCCGGGCTATAATTGAGCATACTGAATGCCACGCTCATCGCCAAATATAAATTCCCATTCTGAACTATTCCTATCGAATCCTCTATTTCCTGTACTATTTGCCTGGCGCTTTCCAATCCATTATCGAGGTCGCAATGTATAATCAAATACCGGGGAGCCGAACCCAATGGTCTGCTCTCCGGTATCCGATAGTTTTTAGACTCCGAACGTATAGGACTGATTGCCAATACAGACAACAGGATAATCGTTATCGACAACAGTCTGCGTTTCATTTTCCGAAGTCTTACAATATCAAATTCCATCCGTGCGTATCCGGTTCTTCACCATATTGTATTGCACGAAGTTTATGATAAAGTTTTTTACCCCATTTACCCGGTTTTCCTTCATTGAAGACATAAGTATATTTATGTTCCGGATCATATATTTCCCCAACAGGTGAAATAACAGCGGCTGTACCACAAGCGCCCACCTCTTCAAACGTAGGCAATTCGGCAAATTCGACGGGACGTTTTTCCACTGTCAATCCCATTTCTTCAGCCAAAGTCATGACACTCATATTGGTTATGGAGGTCAATATAGAATGAGATTTAGGAGTTATATAAGATTTCCCACGTATACCGAAGAAATTTGCTGTTCCGCATTCGTCAATAAATTTCTTTTCTTTGGCATCGAGATACAATACACCTGCATATCCAAGTTTATGTGCCATTTCCGAAGATATAAGGCTGGCGCCATAATTTCCACCCGCTTTTATATGACCTGTTCCAAGTGGTGCAGCACGGTCATGATCACGGTCTATCATAAATTTGACAGTATTGAAACCAGACTTGTAATAAGGTCCTACAGGAGTAACGAAAATAATCAATACATATTCATCTGCAGGTTTTACACCTACACGTGGACCTGTACCAAACAATACTGGACGAATATAAAGCGATGCTCCCGTACCATAAGGAGGGACAAAACGTTCATTAGCACGTACGACCTCCTTGACCATATCTACAAACATATCAATCGGAGGTACTGCCATTATAAGATACTCGGCCGATTGCCTCATACGTTTTGCATTTTCTTCGGGACGGAATATTCTTATTTTACCATCTTCACCCCGAAAAGCCTTCATCCCTTCGAAAGCTGCCTGCCCGTAATGCAATACGGTAGCGGCCATATGTATATTTATCGTTTCGTCGCTTGTCAATTCGGGTTTAGTCCAAGCTCCATTGCGGAAATAACTTCTAATGTTATAATCAGTCTTTAGATATCCAAAAGAGAGATTTTTCCAATCCAATTCTGCCATTTTATTACTATTATTAACGTTTATTTATCCTACAATAGTTCCGTTTCCGACCTTTTCTGTCGGTGACAGAAGCACCAGTTTACCTGAAGCATCCTGAGCCATAAGTATCATCCCTTGCGAGAGTACACCTTTCAGCTCTCTGGGTTCGAGATTTATCAGCACCAATACCTGACGGCCGACCAACTCTTCAGGAGCATAATGTTCAGCTATTCCTGAAACGATGGTCCGCTTATCTACTCCTGTATCGATTGTCAGCTTCAACAATTTTTTTGTTTTAGCAATTTTTTCAGCTTCCAGAATAGTTGCGACCCTAATATCCATATTGCTGAAATCGTCGAAAGAGATACCCTGTTTCTGAGGAGCTATTTCCTGCTTACCGGCCTCTTTAGCCATATTGGCTTTTTTAGTGGCAGCAAGTTTTGCAAGTTGCGCTTCGATAACGCTATCCTCTATCTTTTCGAACAACAGTTCAGGTGTACCTATTACATGTCCCTCTTTCATCAAATCATCACTGCCGAGATTTTCCCATCCGAATTTTTCCACACGCAGCAATTTCAAGATTTTTTCTGCCGTAAAAGGCATGAAAGGCTCTATCGCGATAGCTATCGAAGCCGTTATCTGCAATGAGATATTCATTATTGTTTTAACCCTTTCCGGATCACTCTTTATCAATTTCCACGGTTCGGTATCGGCCAAATATTTATTTCCTAAACGGGCGATATTCATTGCCTCTTTCAAAGCTTCACGGAAACGATAATTTTCAATATTTTCCTCTATAGCCTGCTTAATTTCAGGTAATTCATTTAATATATCGCGATCATAATCGGTCAAAGGTCCGCGAGCAGGAACTTTCCCATCGTAATATTTTTGTGTCAACACCAAAGCCCTGTTCACAAAATTTCCAAGGACAGCAACCAATTCATTGTTATTGCGTGTCTGAAAATCCTTCCAGGTAAAATCATTATCTTTAGTTTCAGGAGCATTTGCACACAACACATATCTCAACACATCCTGTTTCCCGGGGAAATCTTCCAGATATTCATGCAACCATACGGCCCAATTTCTCGAAGTAGAGATTTTATCTCCTTCGAGATTCAGGAACTCGTTGGCAGGAACATTTTCCGGAAGTATATAATCTCCATGAGCTTTCAACATTGCAGGGAACACAATACAGTGGAAAACAATATTGTCTTTACCAATAAAGTGCACCATTTTGGTATCTTCACTTTTCCAATATTTTTCCCAATCAGGAGTCAATTCTTTGGAAGCCGAAATATATCCGATAGGAGCATCGAACCACACATATAACACCTTACCTTCAGCACCTTCCACGGGAACAGGAATTCCCCAATCGAGGTCACGGCTTACTGCACGCGGTTGCAAACCCAGATCGAGCCAACTCTTGCACTGACCATACACATTCACTTTCCACTCTTTGTGACCGTCGAGTATCCATTTACGCAAGAAATCTTCATATTGATCCAAAGGTAAAAACCAATGTTTAGTTTCACGCATCACGGGAATTGAGCCGGTAATAGCACTGCGAGGATTTATCAAATCGGTAGCATTAAGCGTACTGCCACATTTTTCACACTGATCGCCGTATGCCTTTTCATTTTGACAATGAGGACATGTTCCTATAATATACCTGTCTGCAAGAAATTGCTTTGCCTCTTCGTCATAATATTGCATGGTAGTACGTTCGATAAATTTACCGTCATCATATAATTTGCGGAAAAAATCCGAAGCTGTTTTATGATGTATCGGAGAAGATGTTCTGGAATATATATCGAACGACATTCCGAGCTTTTGGAAGGACTCTTTGATTATATTATGATATTTGTCCACGATATCCTGTGGGGTTACACCTTCCTGGCGTGCTTTTATCGTAATAGGAACTCCGTGTTCGTCGGAGCCGCAAACGGAAATAACATCTTCACCTTTAAGCCGCAGATATCTCACATATATATCCGAAGGAATATATACACCTGCGAGGTGTCCTATGTGCACGGGCCCGTTGGCATACGGGAGCGCCGATGTAACCAGGTAACGTTTAAATTTCTTCATGTCGCTGTATAAAATCAATATGTTTTACAAAGTTAGGGATTTTTTCCTTAAAATTTGCTATTTTGCATCGTTTATTAACACGATCAACCCATAAACCTAATACTTTAACAAAAATGAAAAAACTGACATTTCTGATTTTACTTTTCACAGCATTGCATATAAGCGTTCATGCCCAAAAAGTAAACAACCCCGGTACAACATTTATCGAGGAACTCCAATCATCGGATTACATACACAAACCCTTGAAAGTAGATTATTCTAAAACGGCAAACAAACGATGGCTCGAAAAACCGGTTATCGAATCACAACTGTTGGATGGGATGGAATCATTTGACGACCTTTTCTTTTGGGGCAGTGAATACGGTAAATTTTCATTGAGCAGCGACAAAAAAGTCGAAGGCAATTATTCAGTAAAAACGACAGCTCCAACCAAAGGGAATAAAATAACCGTTCTTGGCCGGCCATGGGCTGAAATAGGACCGATGCGTAAATTCGACCATGCAGACTGGAGTGACTGGAACAGAATCTCGGTATGGGTATATCCTTAATATGAAGGGCACCAAAACGTATCGATACAGTTGAAAGTATTTTCGGGCTATGGTGAAGAGGATGGAGTTTACCCGCATGATATTATAAACTATTTTCTTTTAAAGAACAACGAATGGAATCATCTGGTATGGGAGATTCCACACATGCG
>CASFSC010000036.1 GCA_949296995.1 uncultured Alistipes sp.
CCCCTATGCCTCAAAAATGCCCCACATGCAAAGCTGAAGACCTTTTACCGAAAGGATTCGGGACTGAAAAAATCGAAGAAGAGATATTATCAATTTTCCCCGAGGCACACGTAGAAAGATTGGACGCTGATACGGCTCAAAGCATGAAAAATTATCACCGTATTATCCGTTCTTTCGAACAGGGTACAACAGACATTCTGATAGGGACCCAAATGGTAACTAAAGGCTTCGATTTCGACAATGTTTTGCTCGTCGGCATCCTTAATGCCGACAATATGCTGAATTATCCTGATTTCAGAGCCTCGGAAAAAGCTTTCCAACTGATGCTTCAAATAGCGGGACGAGCAGGACGCAGAGATACTAAAGGGGTTGTTATCATACAAACTTCACAATCATCCCATCCTGTGCTGCAATATATTTTAAAGAACGATTACGAAACATTCGTACGAAGTCAGTTAAGCGAACGTTTTTCATTCAACTATCCTCCTTATTGCCGTATTATCGAGATATCGATGTACCATCGTGACCCGATGCTGTTGAACCGTGCCGTGAATCATTTTGCGGTCGGAGCGCGTAAAATTTTCGGACGACGCTTACTGGGACCAGAAGCTCCTCCCGTAGATAAAATCAAAGGCGATTATATACAAAAATTTATTCTCAAAATAGAGAGAGATAAATCCGTATCAGAAGCCAAACGTTTGCTCAAAGAGTTGTTGAATGAAATGACCTCACATGAAGACTTCAGATACATCGGTATAAAAGTCGATGTCGATCCTCAATGATTTCATTCTCCGGCTTTTTATTTTATCATCCTTGTATAACGATAAAAATATATAGGCATATGTTGCGGGAAAACTACATTTTCTTGACTTATCGACATATATAATCAATTTATTATTGCTATCTTAGTTACATATTCTGATATTTTTACAGACCATCAATTTATGTAAATTTGAATACATGGGTTGTGATAAATAATGAAACTATAAATTTTCATTTTTAAATAAACTTAATAATCAAAAATTACTGACTGATCTTTAATCCCTCATTACCAATATATTTATATATGATTTTAACACACAAATTAATACCACAACCCTAACGTTATAAATTAATCTGTACATACCATACGACAAGCATTTCATAAAATCCAGGTCCAATTTTTCACAAACAACTTTAAAATCGGTCACACAATATAATGAACAACTATTTCAGCGAAATATTTCATTTGGTTTTCCCGGAAAGATGCGCCGTTTGTTCAGAAGAACTGCCTGAAGGAGCTAACTTCATTTGTCCTAAATGTGCATGGAATATGCCGCTGACAGGGTTTTATGCAGAACACGACAATCCGGTATTTCGAAAATTCGGAGGCCTTGTCCCCATAAAGGAAGCCTCCTCCTTGATATTCTTCAGCCACCACAGTCCATATCGTAATCTCATCCACCGCTTCAAATATTATGGGCAATGGAATCTAAGCATAGAATTGGGCAAACTTATCGGGAGAAAATTAAAAGTTTCGGATTTATATAAAAGCATTGACATTATTATTCCCATACCTCTCCATCTGTTACGATATCTTAAACGAGGATACAACCAGGCAGAATACCTTGCAAGAGGTATTGCATCGGAAATCAATCTGCCTGTCGATACCTCTTCGGTAAAACGTTCAGGGTATAATCGGTCTCAGACCAAAACGCAAAATCATCATGATCGCTGGCATAATGTTGCCGGCATATTTACAGTAAAAAATCCATCGAAAATAGATGGCAAACATATCCTTTTAATTGATGACGTATTAACTACGGGAGCTACCATAATTTCATGTGCACAAAGTATCCTCAAAGCTTGCCCATCGTGCCGTATAAGCATAGTTACACTTGCAGTCTCCTCCTACGAACTTTTCGGCAAACATAGCGGAGGATTGTAACAGTTAGCGTACAAGACGACATAATGATTCCATTTACCTTGCCAACAAAACGATTAATTCATATCTTTAAAGGAATCTAAGATCAATTTAACCTTAACCTTTATAAACTACATACCTATGCAGAATCACATTGTCTCTAAAAAACATATTGCATTCTTATTTGCAATATTCCTAACATTCATCTGTATTTCACCTATATCTGCCGATATACCTCAATTAGTCAAAAAAGGTAACGGGACCCAACTGATAGTCGACGGGAAACCGTTTATCATGCTTGCCGGCGAGACACATAATTCCAGTTCATCCGTTCTGAGCTATATGAACCAATTGTGGCCAAGATTAAAAGCTCTGAATGTCAACACTGTTCTCACTCCCGTAACATGGGAACAATTCGAACCTGAAGAAGGTAAATTCGACTATACACTCATAGACGGTCTTATTGAACAAGCTCGTGAAAATGAGATGAAATTGGTAATCCTATGGTTCGGCAGTTGGAAAAACGGTCTTTCGACCTATATTCCATCCTGGGTAAAACTCAATACCGAACGTTTTCCCCGTTCACATGGTGCCAATGGTAAAACAAAAGATATACTTACTCCATTAAGTTCTGAAAGTCGTGATGCCGATGCACGTGCATTTGCAGCGTTGATGAAACGTATCAAAGAGATAGACGGCACGCAGCATACTGTAATAATGATGCAAGTCGAAAACGAAGTGGGCATACAACCTGAACCGAGAGATATGTCTCCTGAAGCAACCGCAGCATTCAATAGCGAAGTTCCACAAGAACTCATCAAATATCTCACAAAAAATCGCAAACAACTTCATCCGGAGATATTACGTCGTTGGGGTAAAAATGGATATAAGACCACAGGTACCTGGCCCGAAGTTTTCGGAGGTTCATGGGAAGCCGACGAAATATTTTCCGCATGGACTTATGCCAAATATGTACAAGCCGTAACAGCGGCAGGAAAAAAAGAGTATCCTTTGCCAATGTATGTCAATGCATGGTTACCCGATCCCAATGGACAGCCGCATACATGGCCCAGCGGAGGTCCAGTTCCCAATGTACTCGATATTTGGCGGGCAGCAGCTCCTGACATAGATTGTTTGGCACCAGACATTTATCAACCCGGTTTCAAATGGTTATGCGATGAATATACCCGCAATGGCAATGCATTAATGATTCCTGAAGCCCACCGTGGAGAAGATGCAGCAGCACGCGCTTACTGGGCAATAGGTCACGGGGCACTCTGTTTTGCTCCTTTCGGTATAGAAAGTCTGTCTGAAGATCATTCCATAAAAGATGCCTATTCCCTTCTCGAACAGGCCATGCCTCTGATTACGGATGCTCAAGGAACAGATCGTATGACAGCCCTATACTGGCAAGACTCTAAACAGGAACCGAAATCAGATACCATATCTTTAGGTAACTGGAATATTTTCTACCGTTACACTGAAAAGGGATTACCCGAAGGGACTCGCCCGGGAGGTATCATAATCCAAAGTCCCGATAATACCGATGAATTTTATGTAATAGGACAAGGGATTGAACTGGGTTTCAGAACCAAAGATAAAACAGGGCCTCAAAATTGCGACATTCTGGTATCGGAAATGGGTCATTTCGAAGATGGAGTTTTTGTCACAGACCTGCGCCTGAACGGAGATGAAATAGCCTCTCATTCAACCAACCTTTATCGCACAAAAATTCCGATAAATATGAATAATGCATATTTGGACCCAAGTAAACCACGCATACTAAGAGTAAGTCTATACCGGTACGAATAGTAGAGGTTTTATAATATTACAGTAATATTAGCCAATGTGACTATTAATAAAAAACCGTTTTAATAGTATAAGTTGGGAATATTCAGAATATAGAATAGACCGCAATACAATACACTATTTCGGATTACAGTTAAATGAAACGAGTGTAAACAAACCTATTTCGTTTTTCTGAAATGGGCACGAAATTTCAACGCAGATTTAAATCATATTCGCAAACCGAAAAATATATTTTGTATTACTAAAAAAGGTTATCCTGCAAAACAAAAATGAATATCAAATACTGAAATATAAATTGCAATAGTTTGGCAGACAATTAAACGCATACAGCATAAATAAAATTCTAACAGTCAAAAATAAAATCAGATGCCGGGAAAGTTTTCCCGGCATCTGATTTTATAAACATATCCACTAACAACAGTGTTCTAAGAATATTGTCAAAAATTATTCGTCTTTGTCGGTATCGGCATAAGCTTTCAACAATTTTTCCTGAACATCAGACGGAACCTGTTCGTAAGAAGCAAATTTCATAGTATATGTTGCACGTCCATTAGTCAGAGAACTTAAAGTTGTCGAATAACGGTACATTTCAGCCAACGGAACACGTGCAGTCAATTTTTCAAAACCTCTATCACTGCTCATTCCTTCAATCATAGCACGACGGTTCTGCAAATCACTCATCACATCCCCCATTTTATCAGAAGGCACAAGAACCTCTACCGAATAAATAGGTTCCATAATCTTAGGTCCCGCTTTACGGAAAGCTTCCTTAAATGCATTACGTCCAGCCAATTTAAATGAAAGTTCATTGGAATCTACCGGGTGCATCTTACCGTCATAAACTATAACACGGATATCACGTGCATAAGAGCCGGTCAACGGTCCCTGTTCCATTTTTTCCATTATACCTTTCATAATGGCAGGCAAGAAACGTGCATCTATGGCACCCCCTACAATAGAACTGTAAAATACCAATTTACCACCCCATTCGAGATCAACCTCTTCCTTACCTTTAATATTTACCGTAATATCCTTACCGTCAGTTTTATATTTCACCGGTTCAGGCATACCTTCATAATAAGGCTCTATTACCAAATGTACCTCTCCGAACTGACCGGCACCACCCGATTGTTTTTTATGACGATAATCGGCTGCGGCAATTTTGGTAATTGTTTCGCGATAAGGTATTTTGGGAGCAAAATATTCAACATCCATTTTATTGATATTCGCCAACTGCCATTTCAAAATATTCAGATGGTGTTCGCCCTGCCCTTGCAGAATAGTCTGTTTAAGTTCTTTGGAATATTCCACAAGAATAGTTGGATCTTCAAAATTGGCACGAATCAACAATTCACCTAATTTTTCATCATCCCCACTATTTACTGCTTTTACTGCTACACGATATTTAGGTTCAGGGAAGACCATAGGTTCTATAACTATACCTGAATTAGGAGCCGAAAGTGTTTGATTAGTTTTTGTTCCTTTAAGTTTAACCGTACACCCTATATCACCGGCCATCATTTCAGGAACCTTTATTCTATTCTTACCCGCAACAGCAAATATTTGTGATATCTTTTCCTTATTTCCTGTTTTGGAATTTATCAGTTCCATACCTTCAGTAAGTTTCCCGGATATTACACGGAAATAACTTACTTCACCCAAATGAGGTTCCATCGTACTTTTGAATATGAATATGGATGTCGGAGCCGAGCTATCGGCAGGAATTTCCTTCCCGTCGACAGTCTTAAAGTTAGGAGCTTTAAGCGGTCCTGGAGCCACATTAATAATAAATTCCATAAGACGTTTTGAACCTATATCTCTTTTACCAGAGGCACAAAATACAGGAATCAAATCACGTTTAGCAAGCCCCAATTTCAATCCTGAACGCATTTCATCCTGAGTAAGGTGTCCTTTGTCAAAATAGAGTTCCATGAGCGCCTCATCATTTTCGGCAGCGGCTTCTACCAAAATATTATGTAATTCTTCCGCTCTTTCCTTTTCTGAATCGGGGATTTCCAACTCTTCACGTTGACCGGTATCGCCTTTGAACTTATACATTTTCATCATCAGGACATCGATAAACGCATCGAATCCGGGTCCCGGGTTAACAGGGTATTGCACCAATACGGGTTTAACCTGAGATGCTGTTCTGAAAGAGTCCAAAGTATTTTCCCATGAAGCTTTTTCGCTATCAAGTTGATTTATTACTGCAATTATAGGTTTTTCATGTTTACGTGCATAGCGTGCTTGAATTTCAGTTCCCACTTCAAACCCATTCTGAGCATTGAGAACCATCACCCCAACGTCTGCCACTTTGAATGCAGAAAACAGTCCGCCACAGAAATCATCCGATCCCGGGGTATCTATTATATTCAATTTGCATCCGTTATATTCGGCAAAAAGTATTGTCGAATATATTGAACGTTTATAAATATGTTCGATATCTGTATAATCCGACAATGTAGTGTCAGCTTCAACAGTTCCCCTGCGGTCAATGACTTTCCCGTCAAATGCCATCGCCTCAGCCAAGGTAGTCTTCCCCGAGCCTGAGGCGCCAAGCAGGACTACGTTTTTAATCTCGTTGGTTTGATAAGTTTTCATACATTGAAAAAATTTATATAGGTTGAACTTAAAATCACAACATTTCCATAAAATTATAAAAAAATAAATTGATTTTCATAATATTTCACCAAATTTTTATTTCGGTTACAAACTCCATTTTAACAATATATAAAAAAGAACAGCCTCCGTTTATAAAAACGGAGGCTGTGAATTTCGCAATAGAATCAAAAAATGCTAATCACAGGGATAGATTAAGCAAAACCCATACGCTACAACCTCAAACAGCTTCAAAACAAAATCCTAAAAAAGAATATATAAATTATATCAACCCTCAATCACTAATGAGATTGTTCACTACCTGATTTTTGAGATTTACGTTTTTGCCTGTAACGTGAATTTGATTTCTTTACAAAACTACTTCCTCCTCCAGACATAGATGAAACGTTACTGTCAGATGAATGCACTTGTCCCCGATTATCCTTTTGACGAAACTTGCCATACTTGCGAAAACGTTTTTTTCCATGGTGTTCCTCTACTTTCGGATGATATACGGGTCCTTCACCTAATTGTTCCGGAACAGGGATTTTTGCTACATCCTTTTCTATAAACTTTTCTATTCTGTGAAACATCCCCTGCTCTTTCTCATTTACAAAGGTAATAGCATGCCCCGTTGCACTGGCCCGCGCCGTACGCCCTATACGATGAATATAATCTTCAGGATCGTGCGGTACATCATAATTTATGACCATTCCAATATCTTCAATATCAATCCCCCGAGCTATTATATCCGTTGCTACAAGAATATCCGTTTTACCACTCTTAAAATTGAGCATCACATCTTCCCTCTTATCTTGTTCAAGATCCGAATGCATAGCTGCAACATTCAATTTCATACTTTTAAGAGAAAATGCTAATTGCTTGACTTTCTGCTTGGATGATGCGAAAATAACTGTTTTGGTCCCAGATTCATGTTCGAAAATATGCTTTACAATCCCCATTTTCTGATTTTCATAACATATATATGCCGATTGTTCAATAGCTTCGTTTGGTTTCGAAACAGCAATATTTATTTCAACAGGGCTGTGCATTATATCTTTTGCCATACGCCGTATTTTCGGAGGCAAAGTAGCCGAAAACATAACAGTTTGACGCTTTGACGGCAAATAAGATATGATTTTCATTATATCATCAAAAAATCCCATATCAAGCATTCGGTCAGCTTCATCGAGCACCAAATAATTTACATGTGAGAGATCTATCCCGCTGTTAGTCAAATGGGCAATCAGACGTCCCGGCGTAGCGACCACAATATCAGAGCCCATAAGCATACCCTGTTTTTGCTGACTCCAGTCGCAGCCATCCCCTCCTCCGTAAACAACTGTCGTAGAAACTGGGAGGAAATATGAAAAACCCTGAAACTGAACATCGATCTGCATAGCCAGTTCACGCGTCGGAACCACAATCAAAGCCTGTACCACATTGTCAGGATTTCCTTCACGTACAAGTTTATCGAGCAAAGGGAGAGTATAAGCAGCTGTTTTACCCGTCCCTGTCTGGGCACATCCTATCAGATCCTTTCCCTCCAATATTACGGGAATAGTCTGCTCTTGAACCGGGGTCATCTCCTTGAAATTCATAGCATCGAGACTTTTCAATATATCTTCGTTCAAGGATATTTCATCGAATTTCATAGAACCAAAGATTAATTTATCCGCAAAGATACTCAATCTATCATTGTTACCGATGTCATCCGAAGAGAATTGCAATATAAGTTTTCCTTGTCGGTTTGAAATTCTTACACTTAAAATCCGTATCTTGCGGCAAATTTCAAATTAAAATTTATAAAAGATGAAAAACGACAAAAAGCATCTGGGAACAATATGCGTCCAGTCGGGATGGAGTCCGAAGAAAGGAGAACCCCGCGTATTGCCAATATATCAAAGCACCACATTCAAATACGATACCAGTGAACAGATGGGTAAATTGTTCGATTTGGAAGAAAGCGGATATTTTTATACCCGTCTTCAAAATCCTACAAACGATGCGGTTGCGAGTAAAATCGCCGAACTGGAAGGAGGCGTAGGAGCCATGCTTACCTCTTCAGGCCAGGCAGCATCGTTCTATTCGGTTTTCAATATCTGTTCGGCAGGCGACCATATAGTATGTGCATCTGCAATTTATGGCGGCACTTTCAATCTGTTTGCCGTTACAATGAAAAAATTGGGTATCGAAGCCACTTTCATTGACCAGGATGCTCCGGAAGAAGAGCTCAATAAAGCATTTCAACCCAATACCAAAGCTGTTTTTGCAGAATCGATATCCAATCCTGCGATGAACGTTCTTGATGTTGAAAAATTTGCAAAGATTGCTCACAGCCATGGGGTTCCTCTTATTGTTGACAATACATTCCCTACCCCCATCAACTTTCGTCCATTCGAATGGGGAGCCGATATAGTAACTCATTCCACCACAAAATATATGGATGGACATGCCACTGCTGTAGGAGGAGCTATAGTAGACAGTGGCAATTTTGATTGGGAAGCTCATGCAGACAAATTTCCAGGTCTTACTACTCCAGACGAATCGTACCTTGGGCTTGTATATACCAAAACGTTTGGGAAAAACGCCTATATTACAAAAGCAACAGTACAATTAATGCGAGATCTTGGTTCGATACAATC
>CASFSC010000037.1 GCA_949296995.1 uncultured Alistipes sp.
GCTCGATGATTATAAACTGCAATTAAAACAATTACTTGAATTGGATGGGAATCAGGAAATGGAACTTGATATGCAGATGCCGGATGATAACAAAGTGTTGTCTCCTCTTCCTTCCAAAGATGATGTATATCAGGTTGCATTATCGATGCGTCCGGAAATAGAATCAGGTAAATTGAATATAGAGGCATCTGATTTGGAGATTAAATCGGCTACCGCAGGATATCTGCCTTCACTTAATCTTTCGGCAGGAATAGGAAGTTCCAATGCCAATGGAAATAATTACAGTTTTTCCGAACAACTGAAACTTAACTGGAATAATTCTGTAGGTTTGACAGTTAACATTCCGATCTTTAGCCAACGTCAGACAAAAAGTGCTGTAAACAAGGCTAAATTTCAAAAACAGACAAGTGAACTGGATTTATTGGATAAACAGAAGACTCTATATAAAACCATCGAAACTCTTTGGTTGGATGCTAATAGCGCACAGCAACAATATATAGCTGCTTCAAAAAAGCTGGAAAGTACGCAAATCAGCTATAATTTGGTAAGTGAACAGTTCAATCTGGGGATGAAAAATACGGTGGAACTGCTTACAGAAAAGAATAATCTGCTCAATGCACAACAAGAAATGCTTCAGGCTAAATATATGGCACTTCTTAATGCGGGAATGTTGCATTTCTATAAAGGAGAAAGTTTTACATTATAACACTTTAATATGTCAGGAGCAGAACAACAGATATACAGATAACAGAGAACGAAATATTAAAAAGTACATAATATCATGAATAAAAAGAAAATTATCATCTTAGCTTTAGTGGTGATCGTTGTGGCTTTAGCAGCCGTATGGCTCTTAAAAAGAGGAGGAAGCAAACCTGAAGTCACATATGAAATGGTCAAAGTAGGTCCGGCCGATATCTCTAATTTCGTCACTGCTACAGGCACTATCGAACCTGTGACAGAAGTTGAAGTAGGTACACAGGTTAGTGGTATCATCGACAAAATTTATGTCGATTACAATTCCATTGTAAAGCAGGGGCAGTTAATCGCCGAAATGGATAAAGTTACTCTTGAAAGCGAACTTGCTTCATCTCAGGCTGCTTATGACGGGGCGAAGGCCGAATATGAATATCAGCAGAAGAATTACGAACGTAACAAGGGTCTTAAAGAAAAAAATCTGATAAGCGACACCGAATACGAACAGTCCGAGTATGATTATTTGAAAGCGAAGAGTACATTCGATAGCAGTAAGGCTGCATTGGCGAAAGCAGAACGTAATCTTTCGTATGCTACCATTACATCGCCTATCGACGGTGTGGTCATCAGTAAGGATGTTGAGGAAGGGCAAACAGTGGCATCCGGATTTGAAACGCCTACACTTTTTACTATCGCTGCTGACCTGACTCAGATGCAGGTTGTAGCCGATGTGGATGAAGCTGATATAGGTGGCGTCGAATTGGGACAAAGGGTTGAATTTACAGTCGATGCATATCCTAATGATACATTTGAAGGTGAAGTGACACAGATTCGTTTGGGTGAAGCCTCTTCGACAAGTAGCAGTACGAGTAGTTCGACTACGGTAGTAACTTATGAAGTGGTTATCTCGGCACCTAATCCCGATTTAAAATTGAAACCGCGATTAACGGCTAATATTACAATTTACATATTGGATAAGAAAGGGGTTAACAGTGTTCCTTCAGCTGCTTTACGTTTTACTCCTGCCCTACCTATTGTCGGAGCAGATGCAGTAATAAATGATTGCCAGGGAGAACATAAATTGTGGACCAAACAGGGTAACACATTTACTGCACATCCTGTAACCATAGGTATAACTAATGGAGTTTACACCGAAATTACAGGAGGTATAGATGTCGGTACTGAAGTAATTAATGAGGCACATCTCAAAATAAGCAAACAGGATTCTATGGAGCAGGAAGCGGATGGTGAACGAAGCCCATTTATGCCAGGCCCTCCGGGAAATAGGGATAAGAAAAAGAACGAAGAAAATAAATAATTCAGTTCGGAGCCTGGGACGTTCAGACAACTAAAATTCAATGATACCGGGCGACTAATTTCTACTGTTATGAATAAAATTGTTATAGAGCTGCAAAATATTAAACGTAATTTCCAGGTGGGCGATGAAATAGTTCATGCTTTGCGAGGAGTATCATTTACTATTCGGGAAGGAGAATTTGTCACCATTATGGGAACGTCGGGTTCCGGAAAGTCTACTTTGCTTAATACATTAGGCTGTCTGGATACTCCTACCAGCGGAGAATATCTGTTGGACGGAATTTCGGTGAGAACAATGTCGAAACCGCAACGAGCTATTCTTCGTAATCGTAAAATAGGATTTGTTTTCCAAAATTATAATTTGCTGCCTAAAACTACTGCTGTGGAAAATGTAGAATTACCCTTAATGTATAATTCTGCCGTTTCAGCTGCCGAACGTCGTCGACGTGCAATCGATGCTTTGGTGGCAGTAGGTTTGGGAGACCGTCTGGAACATAAATCCAATCAAATGTCGGGTGGACAAATGCAACGTGTGGCTATTGCCCGGGCATTGGTCAACAATCCTGCGGTGATTCTGGCTGATGAAGCTACAGGTAACCTCGATACTCGTACTTCATTCGAAATATTGGTGCTTTTTCAGAAACTGCATGCCGAAGGGCGTACAATTATTTTTGTAACACACAATCCTGAAATCGCTCAATACAGCAGTCGTAATATCACATTGCGCGACGGACAGGTTAAGGATGACCGTATTAATCCTAACATTTTGAATGCTGCTGAAGCATTGGCTGCGTTGCCTCTGCCTGAAGAGGATTGAAACTAAAGAAATTGTATTGTTATGAACGGAACAAATTTATTTAAAATAGCTTTGCGTGCCCTTTCCAATAACAAACTGCGTGCTTTTCTTACGATGCTCGGTATCATTATAGGTGTAGCTTCCGTGATTACCATGCTTGCCATAGGTCAGGGCTCGAAAAAAAGTATACAGGCTCAGATATCAGAAATGGGGTCGAACATGATAATGATTAATCCAGGAGGTGAACGAAGAGGTGGGGTACGAATGGATCCCAGTGAAATGCAAACTCTGAAACTGTCCGATTACGAATCGTTGCGTGATGAAACTACATTTATTTCTGCCATCAGTCCTAACGTATCCAGCAGTGGACAGCTTATTGCGGGAAATAATAACTATCCTTCATCGGTCAGTGGGGTCGGTACGGAATATCTTGAAATACGACAACTGACAGTCGAAGAAGGTGAAATGTTTACTGAGGCCGATATACAGGTGTCTGCAAAAGTATGCGTTATAGGTAAGACTATTGTAGATAATCTTTTTCCTGACGGCAGTGACCCGATAGGACGTGTAATTAGGTTCAATCAGGTTCCGTTGCGAGTAGTGGGGGTACTTAAATCGAAAGGTTATAACTCTATGGGTATGGACCAGGACGATGTGGTTTTGGCTCCTTATACGACTGTTATGAAAAGGCTTTTGGCACAAACTTATTTGGGAAGTATATTCGCATCTGCTCTCTCGGAGGATATGACGGATTATGCTACCGAAGAGATTTCTACTATTTTGCGCCGAAATCATAAATTACGTACTACGGATGATGATGATTTTACAATCCGAAGCCAGCAGGAGCTTAGTTCAATGTTGAATACCACAACTGATCTTATGACAACCCTTTTGGCCTGCATTGCCGGTATTTCATTGGTTGTGGGTGGTATAGGTATTATGAATATAATGTATGTATCGGTTACGGAGCGTACACGAGAAATAGGATTGCGTATGTCGGTAGGTGCAAGAGGCATCGACATTTTGGCGCAATTCCTTATTGAAGCAATTCTGATTAGTATTACGGGAGGGATTATTGGTGTGATTTTAGGATGTGGAGCTGCTTTTATCGTAAAGAATGTTGCCCATTGGCCAATATTCATTCAACCGTGGAGTGTTATTCTTTCCTTTGCGGTTTGTACCGTTACAGGTGTCTTCTTCGGATGGTATCCTGCGAAAAAAGCAGCTTGTCTCGATCCTATAGAAGCTATAAGGTACGAATAAAAAAGAGCATATAAATAATGAAGATCGAAGAATAGGAAAGGTGATGGAAGCATTGTATGCATCATTTTCCTATTCTTGCCGCTTCTGATTTGATATTTACTCTTCATTATTAATATTATCTTTGTTGTATGATGAAACAGAATTTTTCTCAACGGACATATATTCTTCAAATTTTGACTCATGTCATCGGATGGGGAATTGTTTTCGGACTGCCTTTTTTCATGATGAGCCGAAGCGGATTCAACATAACATGGGCAGATTATTTGCGTCATAACTGTATCGCCCCTCTCTCATATCTTATTATATTTTATCTGAATTATTGGCTGCTTATTCCTCGCTTTTTGTTTAAAGGAAATTTGAATAGCTATTTATTATTGAATATTGTAAGTATTATTATTATTTCATTTTGTTCCCATATGTGGCAGGAATCTATATTCCGTCAGATGGCTGCTGAAATGCAACAGACTAAAATGCACGATGGACCGCCGAAAGGAACATTTTTGATACGAGACTTGTTTACTATGGTTCTTACTGTGGGTTTAAGTGCTGCTATACGTATGAGTCGTCGGTGGACAGCTATTGAAAATGCACGTCGCGAAGCTGAGCAGAGTAGAACAGAAGCTGAATTGAAAAATCTGAGAAACCAGCTTAATCCTCATTTTTTGCTGAATACGCTCAATAATATTTATGCGCTTATTGCATTTGATACCGATAAGGCGCAGCAGGCTGTACAGGAATTGAGTAAACTGTTGCGTCATGTACTCTATGATAATCAACAGTCTTTGGTCCCAATCAATAAAGAGGTCGATTTCATAAAAAATTATATTGCTTTGATGCGTATCCGTTTGGCTACGAATGTTACGGTGGAGACTCATATCGATATAAATCCTGAAAGCAGACTGGAAATAGCGCCGCTAATATTTATTTCTCTTATTGAAAATGCTTTTAAACATGGAATTTCTCCAACGGAACCAAGTTATATACGTATTAGTTTAAAGCAGAAAGGTACTTTGGTAAGTTGTGAGATAATCAATAGCTACCATCCGAAGAGCATAAAAGATAAAAGTGGAAGCGGGATAGGTCTTGAACAGGTACGCAAACGTCTGGAATTATCATACCCTGGACGTTATACGTGGCAGCAAGGTGTTGATGAGAATCATAAGGAATATCGTTCGGTTCTTTCTATAGAATGCTGATTTATTTATAAATTGGAAATAATATGAAGCTAAAATGTGCAATAGTCGATGATGAACCTCTGGCTTTAGGATTATTGGAAAGTTATGTGAAAAAGACGCCTTTTCTTGAATTGACAGGTAAGTATTCCAGCGCCGTATTGGCAATGAAAGAGTTGCCGGAGCAACAGGCTGATATTATATTCCTTGATATACAAATGCCCGAACTGAACGGATTGGAATTTTCTAAAATGATAGATCCGCGGACACGTATAATTTTTACGACAGCTTTCGAACAATATGCACTTGACGGTTATAAAGTCAATGCACTCGATTATTTGCTCAAACCCATTTCATATAGTGATTTTATAAATGCGGTAAATAAGGCTGTCCGTTGGTTTGAGCTTCTTAATCAACCTCGTGAGGAGGTTACCTCTATTTTTGTCAAAAGTGAATATAAACTTGTGCAGATAGAACTTGAACATATTCTTTACATCGAAGGACTGAAAGATTATGTCAAGATATATGAAGAGGGAGAACCGAAACCTATTGTGTCGTTAATGAGTATGAAGGCAATGGAGGAATTGTTGCCTCCGTCCAGATTTATGCGTGTTCATCGTTCCTATATAGTACAGAAAAGCAAAATACGGGTTATTGATCGTGGACGTATAATATTCGGAAAAACCAGAATCCCTATCGGGGAAAGCTATAAAGCTGCTTTTCAGCAATTTCTTGACAGTAGGAGTTGAAAAATCGTATCGACGATTATTTGATTTTGCAATTTATGTTCGCCTTTTTCAACGCTTTAGAGTTGCATGAATGAATATGGTTTCACCTGATGTGCGATATTTAAACTCATTGAACGAATAAGTCTGTTTGTATAGTTTGTCTATTTCTGCTACTTTTATATCGTATGTGAATCAGCTGGGGAAAGACTCCTTTTTTACCGTTAGATGGTGAATATGAGATATGTATTGCTAATTTTCATATTGCGGATAGTCTTTAGAGTATAAAATGTGTTTTTGTATTAATTGATTTTATTTATAATTTGGTGGTATAGATTTGAATAATTACCTTTGCGCCGCTTTAAATGAAAATCTTTTAAAACCCTAATTATTCACTGATTGCAGTAGTCGCTCAATGCTTCCGATATTAAAATATTTTATCGCTTTTGGCATTATGAAAAATATTATCGGAAAACAGACGTTGATAGAAAATAAGTATAACTATATACTATATGAGGGACAGGTTGAAAATTATTCTTGGAAATAGGTTGGCAAAATTGAAATTATCCCGAACCAAATGGTTGATAATATGTGCATTAGGGATAATTATTGTTGTTGTTTTATGTCTGATATTACGTTCCGAACCGGAACCTCAGCTTCTCCCGACAGTCTCTATAGAGACCGTTCAAACGGAAGATATGGAGATTTATGGCGAATATGTAGGTCGTATAAGGGCTCAGCAGTTTGTCGAAATACGTGCTCGGGTAGAGGGGTATTTGGAAGACATGTTGTTTGAAGAGGGAACTTATATCAATAAAAATCAGGTGCTTTTTATTATTGACCCGAAACTTTATCGCGCAAAAGTGGATAAGGCCAGAGCACAGTTGCAAAAAGACAAGGCCATAGAACAACAAACACAGAGAAATATCAACCGAATACGTCCTTTGTTTGAACAGAATGCGGCCAGTCAGCTCGACCTTGATAATGCAATAGCAGCTTACGAAACTGCTGTTGCGGCAGTGGATATGAGTGAAGCTGACCTTGCACAGGCTGAAATGGCTCTCGGATATACAACTGTTCGTTCTCCGATATCGGGATTTATCAGTGAAAGAAATGTCGATATAGGGACTCTTGTCGGACCGGGGGGAAAATCGTTATTGGCTACGGTTGTAAAAAGCGATACCGTGAGGGTAGATTTCAGTATGACCGAGCTCGAATATTTGCAAAGCAAGGAGCGTAATATCAATTTCGGACATAGGGATACTTCACGAGGTTGGGACCCGTATGTAACTCTGACACTTGCCGATAAAACCGAATATCCATACAAAGGTTTTGTTGATTTTGCCGATCCACAGGTCGATCCACAAACTGGAACTTTCTCTGTTAGAGCTGAAATGCCTAACCCTCAGCATATATTGTTACCTGGTCAGGCTGCAAAAGTCCGATTGTTGCTGGATGTTCGCAAGGATGCTGTGGTTGTTCCCTCAAAGGCGGTTATTATCGAAAAGGGAGGAGCATATGTATATGTCATACGTCCTAATGGAGCAGCTGAAAAAAGGTTTATAGAGCTTGGACCCGAATCGGGAAATAAAATGGTTGTCGAACGCGGATTGGCCAAAGGCGAACGTATAGTTGTTGAAGGATACCATAAACTGACTCCGGGTATGCAGGTCGAAGTGGTGGGTTCATATATTGATAAATCTCTTGAAGAATAGACTATGAAGAGCGATTTTTTCATAGACAGGCCTGTTTTCTCAGCGGTCTTATCTATTATTATTGTGGTTATAGGTATTATCGGATTGACGATGTTGCCTATAGACCAATATCCTCAGATATCTCCTCCTGCGGTGAGAATAAGTGCAAGTTATCCGGGTGCAAGTGCTTTGACTGTCAGTCAGGGGGTTGCTACTCCTATTGAGCAGGAACTCAACGGTACGCCTGGCATGCTTTATATGGAGTCGAGTAGTTCCAATACAGGAAGTTTTTCGGCGACAGTAACTTTTGACATCTCGACTAATCCTGATCTTGCGGCTGTAGAGATACAGAATCGTGTCAAATTGGCCGAAAGCCGTTTGCCTGCTGAAGTAATACAGAATGGTATTACAGTTGAAAAGCAAGCTTCGAGTCAACTGATGACGATATGTATCAGATCTACTGATGAAAAATTCGATGAAATTTATTTGAGTAATTATGCCACTCTGAATGTTTTGGATTTATTAAGACGTGTGCCTGGGGTAGGACGTGTTTCGAATATCGGTAGTAGATACTATGCTATGCAGATATGGGTACAGCCCGATAAACTGGCTAATCTGGGACTTACGGTGCAGGATATTCAAAGTGCTCTTAAAGATCAGAATCGTGAATCGGCGGCGGGGGTATTGGGTCAACAACCTGTGGAGGATGTCGATATATCAGTGCCTATAACGACTCAAGGAAGATTGTCCTCGGTTGACCAATTTGAAAATATTGTTGTAAGGGCAAATCCTGACGGTTCGATTATCAGATTGAAAGATGTAGCGCGCATATCGCTTGAGGCGCAAAGTTATAATACCGAGAGTGGATTGAACGGGGAAAATGCTGCGGTTATCAGTATAAGCCTTTTGCAAGGAGCCAATGCCATTCAGGTCGCAAAGGATGTGAAAAAAGCAATGGAGGAGATAAGTAAAAGTTTTCCCGACGGAATTACTTATGAGATCCCGATCGATATGACTACATATATCTCGGAATCAATTAGAGAGGTATACAAAGCACTTTTTGAGGCTCTGTTCCTTGTAATAATGGTTGTATTTTTGTCTTTGCAAAGTTGGCGGGCTACATTGATTCCTGTTATTGCAGTTCCTATTTCGCTTATAGGTACGTTCGGGTTCATGTTAATATTCGGCTTTTCGCTTAATTTGCTTACTTTACTCGGGCTTATATTGGCTATTGGTATAGTCGTCGATGATGCTATTGTTGTCGTCGAAAACGTAACGCGTATAATGGAGGTCGAAAAAATAAGCCCTTACGAAGCTACGAAAAAGGCAATGAAGGAACTGGGAGGAGCTCTGGTTACAATGTCTCTGGTATTGTGTGCCGTATTTGTACCGGTGAGTTTCTTGGGTGGCATTACCGGACAATTATATCGGCAATTTACCATTACTATCGTAGTGTCAGTACTTATTTCTACTGTGGTGGCGCTCACTCTGAGTCCCGCTATGTGTGCCCGTATATTGCGTCCTGAAGATAAAAGCAAGAAGAATATCGTTTTTCGTTATATAAACCTCTTTTTGTCGAAAGGGAACAAAAAGTATGTCGGTCTTGTCCAAAAAAGTATTGCATGGCCTAAACGAATGTTGGTGGGGTTTGCTATAATACTGGCAGCTATTTTTGTGATGAATCGTGTGGTCCCCTCGAGTTTTATGCCTACGGAGGATCAGGGGTATTTCAAGGTACAGTTTGAATTGCCCGAAGGAGCTACATTGCAAAGAACTCGTGTCGTTACTGATAGAGCGATAGAGTATTTGAAAAAGAATCCTTATGTGGATTATGTGCAGAATGTTACCGGTAGCAGTACACGTTCTGGAAGCAATCAGGCATATAGTGAATTGACAGTTATTCTTAAGCCGTGGGAAGAGAGAAAGAAAACGACTATCGATGAGATTATGGCTGAGGTGGAAGCTGAATTTTCACGATATCCTGAAGCAAAAGTGTATTTGAATACTCCTCCCGTAATTCCAGGGTTGGGTAATTCTTCTGGGTTTGAAATGGTTATAGAAGCCAGGGGAGATGCTTCTATGGAAGATCTGCAACGGGCTTCGGATACATTGATGTATTATGCTGCACAGCGGAAGGAACTT
>CASFSC010000038.1 GCA_949296995.1 uncultured Alistipes sp.
AGATGTTGCACGGTTTTCAAGTTTTTCCGCATCTACCATCGCTATCGAACCTATGACATTGACTTTCTTTTGTGTACCATAACCCACAACTACCACTTCGTCCAACGCTTTGGAATCTTCAAAAAGCTGAATCACATAATTTGTAGCTTCACCGACAGTCAATTCTTTTGTCACATAGCCTAAATAAGAAATCTTCAGTTTGGCACCCTGAGGAGCATCAAGAGTAAAACGTCCCTCCAAATCAGTAATAACACCGCTTGTACTCCCTATCACCAACACGTTAGCTCCGATAATTGGTTCCCGGCTTGTGCCATCCGTAACGACTCCACTGATTCGTTTAGCCGCCTTCTTATCTTGCAAAGGAGAATTTACATGACTACCTGCCTTTTTCAGCAAAACCTGCCTATCATTAATCTCATATGTTACAGCTGTTCCTTCCAAAATTTGATCCAGAATTTGGGAAACACTCTGCTTATCGACGCTCACTGACACCTTCTTTGAAGTATCAAGTAAATCGGATCGATACATAAAAATAAATTCACTCTGTTTTTCAATAGTTTGAAGTACGGTTTTAATGGTAACGTTCTTCAAATCAAATGTAAAAGTCTGATTTTGCGCATACGCCAAATCACCGGCGTAACTAAAAATTGTGGTCAATAAAAATCCCACTGCGAACAAAAATTTCGTTAACCGAGGTTTCATAATTGCGTTTTCCATTCTATTTTCCATAATATTTACATACTGATTTAAATACTGACATTCAGCGTTTTTCACGATTCCAAACGACACTCTCAGTATCGTATGGCTTTTTAATACATAAATTTTATACTCTTATAGGCACTACGTTTAAAGTTAAACATAAGGTTATTATTCTCGTTTTTATTAATCATTAGATTGAGGATGCAAGACATAAGCATCCGCTTGTTGTGTACATGTAAACCCTCCTGTCAGCGACAAATTACGAAGGGCTTCTTCCACACCTTGCTGCAAATCAATTTTTCCGGCAATTCTTATACTCCTGATTTCTTCACTACAAATAATTTTCACATCATAATAACGACTTAAATCATCTATAATATCTCCCACAGTACCATTATTTAACGGCAGAATGCCTTTCGTCCACAGAATATAATCGGCAGCATTTACAGACTCCGTACGTATCATCCCCGCAATCGGTACAATGGCTTTATTATCAGGTGTCAGCCTTGCTTCAGAACCGGAAGTTTTTTTTACATTAACCATTCCTCGGAGTAAAACGACTTCACCATAGCTATCTTCTTTACTATAGGCTTTGACATCAAAAGCGGTACCCAAAACTTCCACTTCGAAACGCGCTGTCTTAACGACAAATGGCGCTTCCTCGTCGCGGCGTACATCTATGTAGATTTCACCATCGACAAAAATTTCACGATGTTTTTTTTCAAATCGTTCTGGATAAACGACCTTAGTACCCGAATTGATATACAATTCCGACCCATCAGATAATATCAGTCTCCCGAAACGTCCTCTCGGTACAATAATCTGATCATAAGGTCCGTCCGGCATTTCATTATTTGCAACGATATTTTCATTAACATGAATATCACCATCTTGCTGATAAGTCACCGTACCCCCATCTTTTACCCGAAGGGTTTTCTCAGGTGCCACAATCAACTGAATTTCGTCCGTCTCCACAGCCTTTTCCATCATACGGGCTGCCACAACCGACAAGTCAATCTGTTGCTCCACGGAACGCCCAAGCCCCAACCAGATACATCCAGCCAGCAATGCGGCCACAGACACACTGCTCCACGCATATATCCGTCGCTTACGCTGACGAATATCAATACTACGATCAATGCGACACCATAAAGCATCCATTTCTTGTTGCGAAGAAGCATCTTCCTGAGCCCGGAAGTAAGAAATCAACCGGGACAAGACACGCTTTATATCACTTGTTTCATATCTCATAATTCAGGCCTTTGTACTTATAATGAATTCAAACAAAAAAGCTACTCACTTTTCTACAACTTTTTTATAGAAAAAAGAAAAATCACAGGAAAGGTTCTCCAACACATGCAATATTTCACCACAGCTTTGGACAGAACATAAAAAATGCCTTTATTTGCAAAAGAGATATAAGACATGAAAGCCATAACAAGCATTGACCAGGCAGACGAAA
>CASFSC010000039.1 GCA_949296995.1 uncultured Alistipes sp.
TCAATATTGTCCTATCTCGACATCTATCCATTTGCCGCCCGACAATTCACGTACATATTTGTATCCAGCCGCTTTAATTTTGGCAAGAGCTGTATCCCGTTGGTCGTTGATAAGATGTGTCCGATGCGAATCGGAATTGACAACTACCGGAATACCCAACTTAAACATATGTCTGAAATATTTTTCTGCCGGGAAGAAACATCCCTTCATCGCAAAACGCTTCGTATTGATCTCTACCATCAGCCCTTTGGCCGCAATCAGTTCAAAATATTCATTTATTAAATTGGTATACCATTTTTCATCGGTAATACCTGGTGAGCAATGTTCCGTGTTGAGGGAAATTTTGTCGCAATGACCTATGAAGTCAAAGCCTCCCAATTCGACCATTCGCATGGAGGCTTTGTAATAATCTTCGGTGATTTTTCTTAAATCGCCGTTGTAATATTTTTGCAGATTTTCTTCAAAAGTTTCGGGTGACGTATCTATATCCATATAGTTACCCTTGGGCGTCTTGACAAAATGTATGGAACCTATACGGTAATCCAAAGGCATATTCTGAAAATATTCAGATGCAGGATTGAAGTCGTCATCTATATAATCGATTTCCATCCCGGCGTAAATTTCTATTATACCTTTATATTTTTTCTTTAATTTTTCAATGTCATTTATGTAGTCGTCGACAGCATCGCTGCTAAGCACCCAAGAGGCATAAAACGGAAGTGGAGAGTGTGAAGACATACCAAAACTGGTAAATCCACTCTCAATGGCACTTTTAATGAAGTCTTCCATCGGAGCTTTGCCGTCGCAATATGAGCAATGACAGTGATAGTTGGTTTTGTTCATCAGTAAAAATCATTTAATCTTACAAAATTAACAAAAAGTTTATTACCCATATAGACTAACTGATAACGACTATTGCAAAAACCGAAAATTATTCGATATCTTTGTAAGATTATCACAAAAATTTGGACAGTAATTACATAAACATAATTAATCAACACAATTATTAAAAAAATGAAAAAACTCATTTTGAAATTATCATTGTTTGTTGCCGCTGCAATCGTTGCAGTTGGTTGTGGTAACAACAAAACTCAAGTTGCCACAGATTATCTGCAGTTTGTAGATCCTTACATAGGTTCTGGCGGACACGGACATGTTTTTGTCGGAGCCAGTGTTCCTTTCGGACAGGTACAGGTAGGCCCACAAAATATACATAAAGGTTGGGACTGGTGTTCCGGATATCACTATTCCGACAGTATCATTATCGGTTTCTCTCATACGCACCTTAATGGTACTGGCTGCGCCGACATGGGGGACATCCTTGTAATGCCTTATACAGGAGATGTACGTACCAAACGTGGCGAACAAACTGATATTACAGGAGCCGCTTCTTCGTTCTATAAACATGATAAGGAAACAGTAGCACCTAATTATTATTCTCTTGAAATGGAGAATGGGGTAAAGGCAGAACTTACAGCTACAGAACATGCCGCAATGCATACTTATACTTTCCCTAAAGGCGAAGAACCTCATATATTGATAAACCTTAAAGAAGGTAATGGCGACCGTTCAGTCGATACTGAAATTAAATTGGTCGATCCTAATACTATTGAAGGTTATCGTATATCAGAAGGCTGGAGTCCTCGACACAGTGTATATTTTGTTATTAAGACCCAGACTCCTGTAAAAGAACTGTTGGTTTTCAATGATGACGAACCTGCCGGAAGTAATGAACTGAAAGGAGAAGGAGTCAAAGGCGTTATCGTATTTGACGGAGCACCTGAAAAAGAACAGATCAAAGTTGCCATATCTTCAGTTAGCTCAGCCAATGCACTTGCAAACCTTAATGCAGAAATGCCGGATTGGGATTTCAATAAAATTAAAAATGATGCAGCTGCTAAATGGAATAAGGAACTCAGCCGTATAGATATTAAAAC
>CASFSC010000040.1 GCA_949296995.1 uncultured Alistipes sp.
CGCCATGGCTAAATGGTGCCAGCGTTTTTTTCTTTTGGCTGCAAAATTTATGTGTGCTCCTGGTGCTATTAAGGCCGAGCAAAACACCTATTCGACCAGACGCAATATCCAACAATTGGAACCCCAAAATATCCGTGAATCCATCCTCGATTTTGCAGCCCGTTTTGGCGAAATAAACCCCTACATACCCTATCTTTGCAGACGAGGTTAGTCGGGGCTCCAAAGGGCTGTTTTTGCCTTTTTCCCCTCTGTTCGGAGGGAGTCGATAAAAAAAACGTTAAATCTTCGATTTTTCGCAAAAAAACAAGTAAATTTTTGAGTAGTCTACCTTTTATGATGTAAACCACTGATAATCAATGATAATATGATGATGCATCGGCAAATATAATTAAAAAGATTTTGCTATATGAATAACTGTTTATTATGTCAACAACGTAAGGCCGATAAAACTGGCTCCCATATTATCCCTAATTTTTTAACGAAACGTATAAATGGGAACGGTAAGCGAGATCATGAAATTGGCTTTATGATAAAACAGGGTATTATTGATACTTATTTTGGAAGAGATATTTATGAAGAAAAACGCAAGGCTATAACAGATAATAAAGAGACACTTTATAGCAGAAAAAATTATGACATTAGAGACCACATCTTTTGCAAAAATTGCGAAGATTTTTTCGCTTCTTTAGAGAACAAATATGCCCCTAGTCTAAGTTTGCATTTTTCAGAAGATAACACAACTAAGAATACAAAAATATCTTCTTCAGATGCTTTATTATTTTGGTGTTCTTTAATTTGGAGAGCATCAGTAACAAGCCACTTAGGAAGTCGTTTAAATCCTGATTTGGAAGAGAGATTACGACTAGCTTTAGTTTCCAATAATATCGATAAGCTTAATATAAAATACGCGTTGTTTAGATGCAAAGATTATTCCCAACAATCAGGACGTGGTTCTTCAGTATGTATGGATATAAAGGATAATAACATATTGCTATTTGTTGATGACTTCATGTTAACAATGTTTTTTGATATGGAAGAAGAAAAACATGAAATTGAATTATTTGAAATTGTTTTAAAATTAAAGAAAGATAGTCTAAACGATGGTAAAGGAGTGGAAGAAATATTTCCAATTCCGAATACTGCATTTTCGCATCTAATGAATTCTATTGTTCGAGTGATAATTAAATCCTTACAGGTATTACCTGAAATGTTTAAAAAATTACACAAAGCAATATTTAACGAAAAAATACCCGAAGGAATATTAAATGAGATTCTATACATGATACAAAATACGGGAAAATCTGGTGATAAATATACCGTTGAGCATTATATTTGGTGCTATAAGGAGGTTCTTAAAAAATATGGACTAATACTTGAAAATAAGGATAATATATTCAGCATTGTTAATAAATAAAATTGGGAAATGTATTCTCCCGTAACAATGCCCCTATATATCCTATCTTTGTAGACGTAATGTGTCGGGGAGCGAAAGTTTTTTGCTCTTTCCCCTCTTGGAGGAAGCCAATAAAAAATCGTTAAATCTTCGACGGTCTACAAAAACAAGCAAATTTTTGAGCTCTTTATTTTTTATCTATAAACTACTGGCAATCAACTATCATAAAATAACACAACAACTTCCTCTTAGCTTTTAACATACAGCCAAAATATATTATTAATAGACTCATGATATTACATAATTGTTTTTTGGGCATACTTTTGCAAAAAATTTTCTGATTGCATATCTGTGCCGTTGAATGTTTATATCGGCCATTTTTAATCTAAATAATTGATTTATGAAAAAAATCGAATCTTGTTTCTGATAGCTGCTCTGTGGGTATCAATTTGTGCGATTGATGCTTACGCGACATTACAATGGCGTATGATTACGGATACGGGTGTAAACATTGCGATGGAGGATGTAGATTATCTAATGCGTACCGATGATTCTGTACAATTTACTGTTGTTATAAAAAACGGAGATCCCATCACAGAAATCAGTAGTGTGTCTTTTATCCAACAATCATCTACAGGGAATAAACAACCGGCTGTAGCCGTTGATATACATTATTATCCAAATCCTGTCACAGATCGCTTGAACATTAGTGGTATTCCAGCGGGAACCCGTGTGGAAATCGTTTCGCTTGAAGGCAAAATTATGAAGAGTATAGAATCGAATGGAGCCGAAATAGTACTTTCTGTTGCAAACCTTCCTCAGGGCACATATTTGTTGCGTACAGCCAGTAGTACCCTGAAATTTGTAAAACGCTAAATTCCGAAAAATTATCGATTATGAAAAAATATCTGTTTTTAATACTTTTGATGGCAGCTTCAACTTTGCATGCTCAATTTATTGTAGAAAAACAGGATGGCACGACTGTTCTCATTGAGGGAGATTTACATTTCATACCAAATGCCGAAGGTAAATCATGGTCTGTTGGTACTACTTATGATGCAGCATAGGATCTGACCCAAATAAAACACATTTATGCCGATGAATCGGCCGGGACAGGCCGAGTTATCTTTAACGCCAACGGCGGAACGGGTACGATGGCTCCGGTTACCGGCTTGAAAGAAGGCCAGGAGTTCAAATTGCCGAGAAATACATTTATACGCAAAGGCTATCGATTTATAGGTTGGAGCAACTCCCAGCAACTCGACGAACCTCTGTTCCAGGACGAATATCCCTCGTTTAGTTTCTACCAAGCATATAATGCCGCATTATACGCCATTTGGGAGCCCGAAGAATCGGCAATCACAATCTCGTTCGATGCCAATGGCGGGACAGGCACGATGGGGCCGCTCTACATCCGGCTTAATCAAACCTTTTCGATTCCGCCCAATGACTTCACTCCTCCTGCCAATAAAAAATATTATACCTGTACATCTTACGACACCATTCCCGAAGGATACTCCCATTACAGAGCAGGAGGAATAGGACGATTCACAAAAAACACCACACTGTATGCCTACTGGACCCCTCCGACCGACCCCTCTTTGGGCGGTGCCAGCGAACAATACAAAGGAAAAACTGTGATTCCCGCGGGAGTATTCATCAACGACGAGTCGGAATGGAAGGAAGACCCTGCTGCAAACAATCTACCCTACGACAGCTGGACCGAAAGTTGCGGATGGTATGACACGACTCAGGACGGGCTCAATTTCTGCTGGGCCGCCACGGCCAGCAATGTAATTCACTGGTGGCTGGACCGCAACAAACAGTATGTCGACGACTACTACCGTCTAAAAGGAGAGCCCAAGCCCGACTTTTCTTATATAGAACAACCGGCTGCCAATAAATGGAACTCAGCCATTTTTACAGATTACTTTGCCAAATACTGGACCCAAAACAGCGGGAACTACCCCGATGCCGGTTTCAACTGGTTTATCACCGGGTACGAATCAAGTTCGGTACAGACATCGGCAAAAGGAAAAGGCGGTCTTTTTAAAGAGGTCTTTCAAGAGGCGATTCTGACCGAAACGAAATGGGCCAGCGGATCGTTGAACCGCCGGAACTTTAACGAGTTTATCGCAGATGCCTGCGATGCAGGCCAACTCATCGCCATCAGTGAGAATAATGCCCTGGGAGCACATGTCTTTACGACTTGGGGATTCCAGTTTAACGACGAGGGTTATGTTTGTGCCGTATATTATACCGACTCCAATACCGCCCCAAACAAACTTCGCAAAGCCATCATCAAATACGATGAGGAGACATACAGGCCGTATATACAAGGTTTCATGAAAGATGAAAACGGCGAGTACGGTCGAGTAACTATCACGGCTCTGTACTCTTTTGACTTGGGGACCCAATATTGGGAAGACTATTTTGCCAAACAGGAACAATGATATACAAAAAACAAAATCTATTTTTGAATGTTTTTATGTAAATAAAGACTATTATAATAGTTAAAAGTTTTACGGCAATAAATATAATACAGTGAAAGTCAATGATAAAGTCTCAAAAGCACAAGTGAGTAATGGACGAACTCCTCATCTTTACGCGGCTCAACATAGAGCAAACCGAAGATCCCCGCTAAAATAAAAAGGCCATCTCAAAGTTATTTGAGACAGCCTCTTCACATTGGTTATATCCCCGTTCGAGCAACCGATTGAACTCTTAACTCGAATTTCTCGACCCAACTATTTTCCCATTACCTCTATAATAGCTAATACAACGAATAATACTGTTGCGATATATGCTCCCATGTATATTCTGCTTCCGCAATACATTTCATTCTATCGCCATTCAAATCTTGTCTCGAAATAAGTTTTTTTAGACTTTCGACATCTGTAAAATAGTATGCTTCATTTTTAGTGGTTTCCCGATTATAAACCACATCATAAGCAATAATAGGCCTCCCGAAAAACATGGCCTCTACCAACGAAGGATTGGTTCCACCGGCACTATGTCCGTGAATATACATTTCGGCATTGGTACGCAAAACATACAAAATGTCCAAATTATAAATTCCATTGAGTATGACAATATTGGGATATACACAATATTTCTCCCTCAAATCCCTTGCATATTCGCTGTGTTCCCAGTTACCAATGAATACTAACTTCTTGCCGCTTTTGGCAAATGCTTCTAACGTGATATGGCAATTATTTTCAGGCTCAATCCGACACACCGTAATGGCATATTTCCCCTTTTGCAACCCATAACCGGTGAGACATTTATCCTGAAAATCATCACTCACCTTACGCCCGACATGATCGCCGCCATAGGCAATCAACACCGAATCCTTTCGATAAGTCTCCGATACATAATCCTGTATGCCTTTGTTATCGGCAATAACCACATCGGCATAGCGGACAGCAACAGAGGTCGAAAAGCGAAGTATCCATCGGGCAACACGCCCCCATTTGGCACGTCGAAATTCCAGCCCATCGATATTGACAATAAGGCGAGTGCGGCAAAACAGACGAAATATGGGTAAGAAACTGCAACCCGAAGTCCCCAATATAAGGATACTGTCATACCCCCTCATCACCCGACATAACGACCAAATATCGTACGGTATGCTTTGCATCCCGTTGGCGTGCAAAGGCACATATTTCAGGATACACCCTTTATAAAGCCCCTTCCGCCGCGGAATATCCTTACTGCTGCAAAAAATCGTATATTGAATATCCGAAGGGCAATTCTCGCCAATGATATTCTCCACCAATGTCTCAAAACCGCCATAACTCGCGGGAACACCCTGAGTGCCCACGATTGCTACTTTTTTCATAAAAATTTGGGTAAATAAAGAATTGCGACTACCTCAACTCAATAGCCGCTATAATATATTGTTAGATAGTTTTTCCCGATTATCCAAC
>CASFSC010000041.1 GCA_949296995.1 uncultured Alistipes sp.
ACCCCGATGATCCGGATAAAATACTGTACCCGTACCAGAACCTGAAAAACCAGAACTATTACTACATAGCAGCCAATATCCCGGCCGAAATAACAAAATGGTGGAGGATGAACGCAAACCTGAGCGGTGTGCGGACGACAAACATCACAAACGGGACAGAATTTACCCAAAATTCGTTCAACGCCAATATGAACCACACGTTCACCCTGTTCAAAGACACCTACATGGACCTGCACGCATGGTACGCGTCGGGATTCCTTTCGGGAAATATGAAGATAAAATCGCAGTACAACCTGAACGCAAGCCTCAAGCGCAATTTCGCAAAAGGAAAATTCACGGCATCAATTTATGTTAACAATATAACCAACTCCAACAACCATGCAAGGGCCATCATAACGGGAACCGATTTTATAAGGCATATGGATGCCCGGCAGGACTGGCAGGAAATAGGCGTATCGTTCCGTTACAACTTCAAAAAAGGGAAAGAGATAAAGGTAAAAAATATCGAAACAGGAGCTGCTGAGGATAAATCGAGAATGTAACCACACATAATCACACTATCAAATGTATAAAACCTTTTATGAACAAAAATTCATTTTATCAAATACTGTAAAGTAAACATCAAATCACGCAACATATTAATCAATATTGGTTAATATAATGATGCCACGCCTGTGACAGGCGTGGCATCATGTTAATTCTGAGTATACAAACTTTATTCAGCCAACATTTTTTTCACTTGCTGATAAACATTTTCTCCATAAAATCCGAACTTTTTATCGAGTACACTTGCGGGAGCCGACCATCCGAAATGATCGAGACCGAACACTTTGCCATTGCACCCCACAAGTCCGGCCAACGTAACAGGCAAACCTGAAGTAAGTCCGAATTTTTTAATTCCGTCAGGGAGCACTTTCTGCTGATATTCGATCGGCTGATCACGGAACAATCCTTCGGAAGGAGCAGAAACCACACGCACTTTTATACCGTCCGCTTTCAACAATTCAGCGCCATCTACCAACGTAGAAACTTCAGAACCACTTGCAACCAAGATAACATCTGGAGTACCTTCTGGTTCCATAACAATATAAGCACCTTTAAATGCCTGCATAGCCTCTTCAGCACGGTTTCCATTCAAAGCAGGCAGGTTTTTCACACCTTGACGTGAAAGGACCAAAGCTGTAGGACGTTGGTTTTCCATTGCGAATTTCCATGCTGCGACTGTTTCATAACTGTCGGCAGGACGCATAACCACAATGGAACGTTCGCCCTGATGGTTATGCAAATGTTCCAGCAAACGCAACTGCATCTCCTGTTCTACCGGTTGATGAGTAGGTCCATCCTCTCCTACGCGGAAAGAGTCGTGCGTCCAGACATATTTTACAGGAAGACGCATCAAAGCCGCCAAACGTACCGCAGGTTTCATATAATCCGAGAATACGAAAAATGTTCCACACGCAGGAATCATACCTCCATGAAGTGCAATACCATTCATAATGCAGGCCATTGTAAATTCAGATACACCCGGTTGCAGGAAACGACCTCCGTAATTATCACACGACAATGTTGTAACCTTTTTCAGGAAACCATCGGTTTTGTCCGAATTACTCAGGTCAGCCGATGCAACTATCATATTTTCAACCTTCTCTGCCAATACAGACAGAACTGCAGCCGAAGCAGCTCGGGTTGCAACGTTATCCCCGCATTTTATATCGAGATAATCTATGTCAGGAATTTTACCCGACAAGAACAGATCCAATTTAGCGGCCAATTCCGGATTTTCTGCACGCCATACATTTTCCTCTTCTTTTCTCAACAAAAATTTTTCAATCAGCTGTTCCCGTCTCTCCTGATACAGTTTTTTAGATTCCTCGAATACGACAAATGGATCATCTGGATTTCCTCCAAGATTTTTAATCGTAAGAGCGCAATCGGCTCCAGCTGCAGTCAAAGGTTGACCGTGTGTCGAAACCTTATTCGAATAATCTTCATTTTCCTTACCTACCGCTCCTTTACCCATAAGGGTATGTCCAACTATAAGCGTCGGTTTTTCATCTTCGGCAATGGCACGATTCAATGCCATACGTATCTCTGAGGCATCATTACCATCTATGCTGATTACATTCCACCCCCACGCTTCATATTTGGCAACTATATCTTCGGTCGAAACCTCTTCAACAGTGGTAGAGAGCTGTATATTATTGGAATCATAAAACATTATCAGATTATGCAGTTTAAGATGCCCGGCTATACGGCCAACACCTTGCGAAACTTCCTCTTGAATACCTCCATCGGAAATATAGGCATAAGTTTTGTGCGAAAGCCATTCTCCGAATTTGGCAGCAAGGAATCTTTCAGCTATGGCTGAACCGAGAGCCATGGCATGTCCCTGTCCGAGAGGGCCTGAAGTATTCTCTATCCCGCGTTCGACATCCAATTCAGGATGTCCCGGTGTAGGACTACCCCACTGACGAAACTCCTTGAGCTCTTCCATGGTAAACTTACCGGCCAATGCCAAAACCGCATACAACATGGGGGACATATGTCCCGGATCAAGGAAGAACCTGTCCCGAAATGGATAATGTGGATCATTGGGATCATAGTTCAAAAACTCCGAATAAAGAATATTTATAAAATCAGCCCCACCCATAGCTCCTCCAGGATGACCTGATTTTGCCTTTTCCACCATTGATGCCGCAAGGATTCTTATATTATCCGCAGCTTTTGTCGTCAAATCGGTATTCATTTCTGTTATAGGATTATTTAGTTACATGTAATTATTTATCTTATGACTTTTGTGATCTTAAGCACTCTCTCTGTTGTCTTTTCAACCTTATAACGATCGTCTATACGCCGGTCTACAAGCCAAACCAAATCATCACCAGACAAAACTACCAGCTGTCGTTTTTTATCCGGTATAGAGATTTTTTTATTTATAAGAAAGTCACTCACCTTCTTGCGGCCAGTCATACCAAGCGGCATAAAACTGTCTCCCTCACTCCACCTGCGGATTTTCAAAGGATACTGCAACTTGTCTTCGTCCAGAAATGCTACATTATCCGCAACATTCAACTTATCTATGTCATCAGCATCAAAATGCTCTAACGTAAACAAAAATCCACATGCACGAACATGATCCATTTCGTTCGTAACTTCGACACAACAGTCATCATCATCAGGAATCGAAGTTATGACAACTTTTCCGCGGTCTATATAAGCCACATTTTCACGTGAATAAAATCTTTTGCCTGTACCGTTAGCAGCTATCAGACAATGATAAACATTATCTATTACCTCTCCATTGAATCCATAATTGTACATCAATTCAAACAACACGAACTGCAATGGCAATTTCTCATCTATCTTGGAAACATTAATCACAGTCTGACCGTCATGCACCTCAACAACCTCATTACGTATATCATCTATCTGACGATCTATGAATTTTTGTGTATCGGTAAGCCGTTCGACATTGGCCGTCATCGTATCTGTAAAATTAGGTGAAATTTCTCTGATGCGAGGCACTATGCCAAGACGTATTTTATTACGTAAATATTTAGTCGAAGAATTAGAGGAATCCTCTCTATAATGTATATCGTTGCTTATAGCATATTCGACAATCTCCTTACGCGGTGAAAACAGCAATGGACGTATCAATTTGCCATTGACTACATTTATTCCGGTCAACCCTCGCAATCCCGTTCCACGAATCAGATTTATAAAAAACGTCTCAACAGAATCATCGGCTTGATGAGCTATTGCGATATGCGTATATCCATGTTCACTACACAGTTGGTCAAACCATGCGTAACGCAGACGACGTGCAACCATTTGTAACGATTCGCTCGACTTTTCCAACTCGCCCTGAGTGTCGAAACGTATATTATAAAATGGCACATTATATTTCTGAGCCTCTTTTTCGACCAAAACTTCATCTTCATCAGACTCAATACCGCGCAGTTGGAAATTACAATGCGCTACTCCTATGTTATAACCAGAACGGGCAAAAAGAGAAAGCATAACCATAGAATCCACTCCCCCGCTTACTGTGAGCAAGACCTTATCTTCTGGCGTACAAAGCTTATTCTGCTTAACGTAATTGTTGAATTTATCCAATAACATATCTTAGAGTATATTAACTTCCATTTCTATAGACACACCAAATTTTTCACGTATGCTCTCTTTTATCTCTCCTGCAAACTCCAATATTTCCTTTCCTGTAGCACCGCCATAATTAACCAATACAAGAGCCTGCTTTTCATGAACACCGACATTGTTTTTACGAAATCCCTTCCATCCGGCCTTATCTATCAGCCAACCGGCAGCAAGTTTAACATATCCCGCAGCAGCCGGGTAATGAGGCATATCAGGATACTTTTCCAACAATGTTTCCATACGATTTTTTTCCACCACGGGATTTTTAAAAAAACTGCCTGCATTTCCCAACACCTTAGGGTCAGGAAGTTTCTGCCGTCTTATCGAGATGACAGCTTCACGCACATTACGAAGTGTCAATCCATCCCTCGCAGCCACCTCTTTTTGCAAATCTCCATATCCGAGTTTGAATTGGGGTTCACGTAAAAGGCGAAAAGTAACAGATAATATTATTGCTCTATTCCTCAATTCATGTTTAAATATACTGTCACGATACCCGAAACGGCACTTTTCGGCAGACATATTAACTACATTATTGCTGTCTACCATATAGGCTTCAACATTCACTATAGTATCTTTGGCTTCTACGCCATATGCTCCTATATTTTGTATCGGAGCAGCACCGACATACCCAGGAATAAGCGAAAGATTTTCGACACCTCCAAGACCACGGTCAACACTCCATGCCACGAAATCATCCCATTCCACTCCGGCCTCAGCCTTGACATATATATATTTGTCATCCGAATCGATTATTTCAATTCTTTTAGATACCGGATGTATCAATGTTCCTTTGTAATTTCCTGTCAGCAAAATATTATTTCCTCCACTGAAAGGATACCATGGATATTTTTCCGAGGAATATTTTGAAAAATATTCTTCTAATTGTCTTGCATTTTCGAATTCCAACATCCTATCAGCACATACTGATATACCGAAACTGTTATACTTAGCAAGGGATATGTTATCAACAATTACCATAATATTAAAATGCAAATTTACGCATTAAATTTCAATTTAAATCATTGTCCCAAAATTTAAGAGAGTCTTATTTACGGGACATTGGTTTAAAATACATCAAAATTGGTAATAAAATTTAAAAAGACTTAAAAATTATATTTTCAGTAGCAATATTTAAAATTTATTATTAATTTTAAGGTGGAATTTCCTTTTTAAAAACCATTAATTATAAACATAAATATTTTTCAGTATGTTTTCGGAAAAAGACCTTACACAGATCGAAAAACATGGCTTAAACATCGATATCGCGAAAAAACAGATGCATAATTATGTCAAAGGATTCCCATTTCTCGATATATGTCGCGCTGCAGTGGTCGGGGATGGCATACAACGGCTTTCCGAAAATGAAATTGAAAAATATTCCCGATTTTACGAATCAAACATCGAGGATAAAACAGTTGTAAAATTCGTTCCCGCCTCAGGCGCTGCAACACGAATGTTCAAAGCACTATTCGAATATGTAAATGAAGACAAACAATCAAAACATGTTACAGAAATCATAGATCGCATCGATGATTTTGCATTCGGGGCAAAAGCTTGTGAAGCAATCAAAGGGGACTATACTCCAAAAAAACTAATTTCATCTATCATAAATAAAGATGGACTTAATTACGGACAATCACCCAAAGCATTGATATTGTTCCATAAATATAACGACGGAAATCGCACAGCTATGGAAGAACATCTGGCAGAAGGTGCGATGTATGCAAAATCGGGAAATGGAACCGTAAACATCCATTTTACAGTCTCTCCGGAACACCTCGACAGTTTCGAAAAGCTTGTAAAATCGGTATTGCCCAAATATGAAAACAAATATGCTGTAAAATACAACATAAGTTATTCACAACAAAAGTCATCGACAGACACATTGGCTGCAGACATGGATAACAAACCATTCCGTGAAGAAGATGGATCGCTTTTGTTCCGTCCGGCAGGTCATGGTGCCCTATTGGAAAATTTGGGCGACATAAACGGTAACATCATATTTATAAAAACTGTGGATAATGTCGCTCCGGATGCGCTGAAACAGGACACTGTAATTTATAAAAAAACTCTCGGAGGTCTCATGTTAGCACTACAAGAGACAATATTCGACTATTTGAAACGTTTAGACGACAATAAAACAGATGAAAAACTGTTAACAGAAATAAAAGATTTCATAGAACACAAACTATGTTTCAAATTGCCGGACAATTACGAGACAAAGGCAATAACAGATAAAACACGTTTTCTCTATGATATACTTAACCGTCCGATACGTGTATGCGGTATGGTTAAAAATGAAGGTGAACCCGGAGGAGGCCCCTTCTGGACGAAAACTAAAAACGGATGTTTATCGTTACAGATAGCTGAATCGTCCCAGATAGCTCCCGAGCAGCGCAATTTAATGGCAGAAGCGACACATTTCAATCCTGTGTATATCGTATGCGGGATATACGACTATAAAGGCAAAAAATTCGACTTATCTAAATTTGTCGATCCCGATACAGGATTTATATCGGTAAAATCACGAAACGGCCGTGAATTGAAGGCACAGGAACTTCCGGGTCTGTGGAACGGAGCAATGGCAAACTGGAACACTATTTTTGTAGAAGTACCAATAACTACATTCAGTCCGGTCAAAATAGTCAACGATCTTCTTCGCCCCCAACACCTTATAAAAGCAGAAAAATAAATATCAAAAAAATATTCGTTATGGAGAACAAATTGCAGGAATTGACCCAAAAATTGTATAACGAAGGGTTATCGAAAGGAAAACAGGAATCGGAACAGCTTATAGCCAATGCAAAGAATGAAGCTGAACAAATCATTGCCGATGCGAAGAAAAAAGCGGCTGAAATAGTTAAAAATGCCGAACAAAGTGCGGAGGATATGAAACGTAACACCATAACGGAAGTCGGACTTGCAAGCCGTGAAATCGTGGGAACCCTCAAACAGCAAATCGAGGATCTGATTATATTAAAAGGAGTCTCTCCCGCCATCAGTCAGGCTAATACTGACCCGGAATTCATAAAGGAAATACTTCTGACTATTGCAAAAAATTGGAACGGCGAATCATCCGGCAAAATAGAACTCACGGCTCTTCTGCCGGCTGATAAACAAGAACAGTTTACAAAGGTTATCGAAGGTGCAGTTGTAAATAATCTGCAGGAAGGACTTGAAATCAAATTCGACAACAAAGTCAAATCAGGATTCAAAATCGGGCCCAAAGATGGAGGATATTACATCAGTTTCAGTGACGATGACTTCAACGCTTTATTCAAAGACTATTTACGTCCGCTGATAGCAGACATGTTGTTCTCAGAGAAATAAAAGATATGGCAAGCAAATATTATTGTCTTATCGCAGGACTTGTCGAACTGACCCTCGAAGCCGACAGAAAAGGTTTCGATGCAATTGCTTTGCGCAATGAGATAGTCCAAGAGCTAAGCCCCACAGACAAAAAACATGTCAAGATGCTTTACACCTTTTACGATATTGAAAACGTAATAAATGTGATAAAAGGACGAGAAGCATTCAACGCATTGGGGAACCTGTCCCGAGAAGAGATAGAAGAAGAGGCTCAAAATCCGACCAGATTACCCTCTGCCATATTGCAAGTCATACGTGCGTATAATAACCGTGAAAACGAACAAGATAATATAGAACAGGACAAAGAAAAATCACGTCCTATCGAGAACGCACTATGGGAAGCATTTTATTCGGAATGTGCGAAATCGAAAAATAATTTCATTCGCCAATGGTTCGATTTCGATCGCACATTAAGAAACATTTTTGCAGCATATACGGCCCGCAGCAACTCCCTGCCTATAGCAGAACAATTAGTGGGCAAAGATGACATAACAGAAACATTATTACGTAGTTCGGCAGCCGACTTCGGATTAAAAAATGAAGTGGAATACATCGAACAGGTAATAGCGCTTCTGGACATGGATAACATTATAGAAAAGGAAAGCCGCATCGATCAGATACGTTGGAATAAAGCCGAAGAATTGACTACATTCAATTATTTCGACGTCAATGTAATTTTAGCATACCTGATCAAAGTGAATATAATACACAGATGGGTAGCATTGAGTCCGGCAAACGGCAAAGAAATGTTCCATATACTGATCTCTAAACTGGTCGACAAAAATGCTATTGATGAGGCAGAATCCAAAGAACTTGAAAAAATTTAAAAGCATTACACGATATGAAGACAACCGGTAAAGTAGCAGGAATTATATCCAATATCGTTATAGTAGACGTAGACGGGCCTGTCGCCCAGAACGAGATTTGCTATGTTAAATTGGGTGACATCGAGATGATGGCTGAAGTCATCAAAGTAACAGGCGATCAGGCCTACGTACAGGTTTATGACAGTACCCGAGGATTAAAAATAGGAGACCAAGTTACTTTCGAAGGACACATGCTCGAAGTAACTCTCGGTCCCGGCATACTTTCGAGGAACTACGACGGTCTGCAAAACGATCTCGCGGCCATGGACGGTCTGTTCATACAACGCGGTACAAAAACCGATCCGCTCGATTTCGAAAGCGAATGGGATTTCAAACCTCTTGCCAAAGCAGGTGACAAAGTTATAGCCGGGGATTGGCTCGGAGAGGTTACTGAAAAATGGGTCAAACACAAAATAATGGTCCCTTTTGCATTTCAGGGTGAATATACCGTAAAAGAGGTAAAGGATGCCGGCAATTACAAAATTACCGACACAGTAGCGGTACTGACCGATGCAGAGGGTAAAGACCACGAAGTTACGATGGTACAGAAATGGCCTGTTAAAACGGCAATTACAAGTTACAAATCCAAACCTCGTCCATACAGAATAATGGAAACAGGGGTACGTGCTATCGACACATTCAACCCTATTGCAGAAGGTGGAACAGGATTTATTCCCGGTCCGTTCGGAGCAGGAAAAACCGTATTGCAACATGCCATTTCCAAACAAGCCGAAGCAGACATTATAATTATGATTGCCTGTGGTGAACGAGCTAATGAAGTTGTGGAAATATTCTCGGAATTTCCACATTTGGATGACCCGCATACAGGGCACAAACTTATGGAACGTACAACAATAATATGTAATACGTCGAACATGCCTGTGGCTGCACGTGAAGCATCCGTTTACACAGGTATGGCCATAGGAGAATATTACCGTTCTATGGGTCTTAAAGTGTTGATACTGGCCGACTCGACTTCACGCTGGGCGCAAGCACTACGTGAAATGAGTAACCGTTTGGAAGAGCTTCCCGGACAAGATGCCTTCCCGATGGACCTTTCGGCCGTCATATCCAATTTCTATTCAAGAGCAGGTTTGGTAAATCTTAACAACGGCAAAACCGGTTCAGTTACCTTTATCGGGACAGTATCACCGGCAGGAGGTAACCTCAAGGAACCTGTAACCGAATCGACAAAAAAAGCAGCCCGTTGTTTTTATGCTCTGTCACAGCAACGTGCCGACAGTAAACGTTATCCGGCCATAGATCCGCTGGACAGTTATTCGAAATATCTTGAATATCCGGAAATCGTGGAATACCTCGACAAAAGGATAGAACCCGATTGGGTAAAAATGGTACAAAAAGGTAAAACCATTGTTCAACGTGGTAAAGAAGCATCTGAACAGATCAACATCCTTGGGGATGACGGTGTACCTATAGAATACCACGACCGTTTCTGGAAGGCTGAACTTATCGACTTTGTAATCTTGCAACAAGATGCATTCGATAATACAGATGCCAACACTCCGTTGGAAAGACAAAAATACATGTACAACTTTGTACTCGATATTTGTTCCAAGAAATTCGATTTTAAAGACTTCGAAGATTGTTCGGCATTCTACAAATCGTTGATCAACCTGTTCAAACAGATGAATTACTCTGAATTCGAAAGCGCAAAGTTCAAGGAATACAAAGCTGAAATCGACAAACTGATTGCTTCTAAAGAGGCTAAATAAGTAAAAAGATGGTTATGGAGACAAAAGCATTTCAAAAAATATACACCAAAATAGACAACATTACCAAAGCCACAGTAAGCCTCAAAGCTACCGGTGTAGGTAATGACGAATTGGCTACCGTAGGGAACAAGTTAGCTCAGGTGGTAAAAATAAACGGCAACATGGTGACACTCCAGGTATTTGCCGGAACAGAAGGAATATCTACCGATTCAGAAGTGGTGTTCCATGGCGAACCTCCCAAATTGAAAGTAAGTGACGCTTTGGCAGGACGTTTCTTCAATGCATATGGTGAACCTCTGGAAGGAGGTGCGCTATTGGAGGGCGAAGAACGTGAAACCGGAGGTCCGACCGTAAACCCGTTCAAACGTATACAACCTTCAGAACTTATCGCAACGGGTATTGCCGGTATCGACCTTAACAATACTATTGTATCAGGTCAGAAGATTCCATTTTTTGCCGATCCTGACCAACCTTACAACCAGGTAATGGCTATGGTGGCACTACGTGCAAAAGCCGATAAAATTATCCTCGGCGGGATGGGACTGACAAACGATGACTTTCTGTTTTTCAAAAACATATTCGAAAATGCAGGAGCACTTGACCGTATAGTCAGTTTCGTGAATACTACGGAAAACCCGCCGGTAGAACGACTTCTAGTTCCGGATATGGCCCTGACAGCTGCCGAATATTTTGCCGTAGACAAGGGTGAAAAAGTTCTGGTTTTGCTTACGGATATGACCCTTTACGCCGATGCATTGGCCATCGTATCGAACCGTATGGACCAAATTCCGTCGAAAGACTCTATGCCGGGTTCTTTATATTCTGACCTTGCAAAGATCTACGAAAAAGCGGTACAATTACCTAACGGTGGTTCTATCACAATCATTGCCGTAACAACTCTTTCTGGCGGTGATATCACCCATGCCGTACCGGATAATACGGGGTACATAACGGAAGGTCAGTTATTCTTGAGAAATGATTCCGATACAGGTAAGGTCATCATCGACCCATTCCGAAGTCTGTCTCGATTGAAACAACTCGTTATCGGTAAGAAAACACGTGAAGACCATCCACAGGTTATGAATGCAGCTGTACGTCTGTATGCCGATGCTGCCAATGCCAAGACAAAACTCGAAAACGGATTCGACTTGTCGGATTATGATGAAAGAACTTTGGCATTTGCACGCGACTATTCAGAACAACTTCTTGCCATTGACATAAACATCGACATTACATCGATGCTTGACCGTGCATGGGAACTGTTTGCCAAATATTTCACAAAATCGGAAGTTGCCATAAAAGACGAACTCGTTGCAAAATATTGGCCGGCTAAATAAAAAAACTTATTATGGCTATAAAATTCCAATATAATAAAACTGCCTTGGGCGACCTTGACAAACAACTCAAGATGCGTATGCGTGCTCTTCCCACAATAAAGAGTAAAGAATCCGCACTACGCATGGAGGTCAAGAAAGCAAAGGATACGGTCGCGGAATACACGGAGGCCATAGATAAAATCGTACACAGATACGACTATATGGCGGCACTGTGGGGAGAGTTCGACCGTGAACTGATAAGGATAAAGGATATAGAACTGACTATTTCAAAAATAGCCGGAGTTCGTATACCTCAACTCAAAAAAATAATCTTCGAGCAAAAAAGTTACGATATATTCAGTTCTCCCGTATGGACCACGGACGGAATAGCGATACTGAAAGAACTCGCCAAATTGGGTATCGAGAGAGAGTTATTCCAACGTAAGATGAATATGCTGGATTTTGCCCGTAAGAAAACCACTCAAAAGGTAAACCTCTATGAAAAGGTACAAATACCCGGATACGAGGATGCCATACGTAAAATCAAACGATTCCTCGAAGATGAAGAGAATCTCTCCAAATCTTCACAGAAAATCGTTAAAACCAGACATCAAGCAGAAGAGGAGGCACAGGCATGATTACACCTATGATAAAATATTCACTTGTACTCTATCACAAGGAATATGACGCATTTCTGGCTAATTTACAGGAGCTTGGACTGGTAGATATAACCACATCGGTATGGGAACCTTCTCCAGAAGAGCGAGTCCAGGTTGCAATGTTGGAAAAATACCGTCAAGGCATTGCAGAACTTCGGAAGATGGACAAAACTGGCGATAAAAGTTTTAAATCTGTCGAAGAGGCATTCCAAACATACGAACAAGCCAAAGATAAAATAAACAAACTATCGGCACAACTGTCGAAAACAGACAAAGAGATAGAAGAACTTCGTCCATGGGGAAAATTCTCGGTCGACCAGATAGAACAGTTGAAAAACAATGGTATAAATATCTATTTTTATTCTCTATTCAACAAAGAATTCGATAATGCGATAGAAGAGTGGAGGGGAAAATATGCTGTTGAACAGATCTACCGCGATAATACGAATACATATTTTGTCGTAATCGTACCTGAAGATCAGATACTGGATATAGATGCACAACCGATAAAGGCCCCAAAAGTCAATTTCGAACAGAAAATAGAGGAAAAAAAGGCTATTGAAAATGAGCTGAAAATTCAAAATGAGCTCATCGGAAAAGTCGCACCTTATGTTGACGAATTCGAGGAACAAGCCAAATCATTGTCCAACATGCTACAACTGTCAAAAGTTGCACAAAGCGGTGAACGTCAGGCTGAAGGTACACTGATTGTTCTCGAAGGATGGGCTACTAAAGATTCTCAGCCAGAAGTTGATAAAATGTTGGACTCTACAGGTGCATTCTATATCAAATCAGAACCTACTGAAGATGATGAAACTCCCGTTTTGTTAAAAAACAATAAGTTCATATCACTTTTTGAAACAATCGGTGAATTTTATGCATTGCCGAAATATGGAACAACTGATCTAACTCCTTATTACGGTCCATTCTACGCTCTATTTTTCGGATTTTGTCTGGGTGATGCCGGCTACGGTGCAATATATGTGCTGGTTGGATTATTAATGGCTCTGAAAATGAAAAAAACTTTGGCCACTTTCGGATGGCTAGTAGTATGCGGTGGTATAGGATCGATAATTTTCGGATTACTCACCGGTAATATTTTCGGTATACAATTAGCCAATTTGAAAGCATTCAGTGGAATGAAAGATATTTTCTTCGACTCAAACAAGCTATTTTACCTCGCTCTAGGTATAGGTATAGTACATTTGTTGTTCGCAATGTCGATTAAAATAGTCGGAATATCAAAACGTACCGGATTTAAATATGCTTTAGCACCATTGGGATGGATGATAGTAATAATATCCACTCTGGCAGCACTATTGCTTCCAAGTATAGGTCTGTCTGAATTTAATATGAGTTCCACTCCTTATTATATCGTATTGGGTATCGGATTGTTCCTCATGCTGTTTATGAACTCTCCTGGTAAAAATCCTTTGATAAATCTTGGTTCAGGCATTTGGAATACATATAACGATCTGACAGGTATATTAAGCGATGTATTATCATATGTCCGTCTATTCGCAATATGTCTATCGGGGGGAGTATTGGCTCTGGTTTTCAATGACCTCGCTTTAGGTTTAAGTCCTGACATCCCTGTAATCAAACAATTGGTTATGGTGATAATTCTCCTTATTGGACACGGTATAAACCTATTCATGTCAACACTGAGTTCATTCGTCCATCCTATGCGTCTGACATTCGTCGAATTTTACAAAAACGCAGGATTCGAAGCCGGACAACGTAAATTTACACCTTTGAAAAAAATAAAATAAGTAAAATAAATCTAAAAACGTTTAACTAAAATTTTTAATTATGACACCAATTCTTTTAGCTTACATCGGAGTTGTCCTAATGATCGGAGTCACGGGGATAGGAAGTATAATCGGAACCTGTATCGCAGGAAATGCAACAATCGGCGCTATCAAAAAGAACAGTTCTGTGTTCGGTAATGGTATGATCCTTACGGCTCTCCCGGGTAGCCAGGGTCTTTATGGATTCGTGAGCTACTTTATGATTAAAAGATTCCTCGTTCCAGAAATTACTGTTTTACAAGCTGTCGCAATTTTCGGAGCCGGTTTAATCGTTGCCGGGGTATGCCTTTTCAGCAGTATGCGTCAGGCTCAGGTTTGCGCAAATGGTATCGCAGCTATCAGCAATGGTCACAAAGTATTCGGTAATACGCTTATCTTAGCTGCTTATCCTGAATTGTATGCAATTTTGTCTGTTGCAACAGTATTCCTTATCAGTACAGCTATTTAAGGATATGCACATAACAATGGCATAAAATGAACATAACAAAACATAAAAATAGGGTCGGAGCATTGATGCTTGCGGCCCTATTCTTTTTGGCAACAGCAGGTCAAACAAATACTGCTATTGCAAAAAAGAAAATTAAACAATCTGACAAATACAGATTCGAAAATACAATTTCGAGAAAAGTTCTGGAAAATTATCTCGACCATTCTATCACGATGATGAATTTCATGACTGGACAAGGTAATTTCGACGATAACCTGCGTATGATTCAGAACATGGGTGCAAAATTTATCGGACGTGCTGCCTGCCAATGGGCCAATGAAGATAAATTTCTTGCAAACTATGAAAAAGAGAAATCTCTAAGTCCGAAAGTGCATGAAGCAGACCCTGAAATAATATTACAAGCATGTATATTCGAGATAGTATCCCCCAAAGTAAATGTTCTTCCTATACCTGAATGGATTTTCAAAGAGATGGGACTGCCTGTAGAAAAGCGTAATTTCAACTATGAAAAAATGCTCTATCCTGACGGTCAATTCGTAAACCATTGGGGATATGCATCGGTTCCCGACGTAAGCCAACCTGAAACACAGCTATATTTTTTCTATCAAGCTGCAATGTATATCGATGCAGGATTTGAGGCGATACATTTCGGACAAGTCGAATTAATGAATAAAAACGACAAAAATTTAGACCATTATGCATCGTTACTTGCCAAAATACGGGAATATGCTAAAAAACATGCCCGTCGAGGAATGTTGATATGCGACGCACATGTCCCAAGTGGAGGTTTCCTTTATAAAGACAACTATCTTTTAATGGATTTCCATTCCTTCCCGCTAAGAATCAAAGAGGTTGGTGAACCGGAAGAGGCCATACTCGAAGTAGGTTATACTGATGCTATTTATAATCGTAGCAAAGGAGGACGTACATATAGTGGTTGGAGTTGTGAAAGTCTGCCTTATCTTGT